>DATFXE010000283.1:0-2562 GCA_035258585.1 Roseiflexaceae bacterium
CTGCTGCGCTTGAATCTCGAGTCGATCGCCAGCCGCGTCGAGATGGAGCAGAAGCGCAACGAAGTGCTGGCGATAATTCGCGGCTGAGCCTTTGGATGTTAAAACGTTGGAACGTTCGAACGTTCCAACGTTTAACGATCACGGGCAGTTTTCGATCAGTTATTCGCCGCCAACCGCTCGCATGTGCCGCGCGAAGTCGGCCACGGTCGGTTCGACCAACCGCGCGAAGTCGGCATACTTCAGGCTTATCGTGTCGGTGTGCGTGCCAGCCTGGAAGTAGATCGTCTCGTCCTCGGCCAGGATCTGGTCGATGTAGACCGGGACGCCGTACAGATTGCCGAAGGGTGGCATTGCGCCGATCTCACAGTCGGGGAATGCAGCGGTGAACTCGGCTTCGTCGGCCAGGCGCACCTCGCGCGCATCCAGCATCGCGGCCACCTGCGCGACGTCGACGCGGTTGGTGGCCGGCAGCGCCAGCATCACCAACTCGCCGTCGGCTACGATCATGACCACTTTCGCGACCATGCGGCCGGGGATGTGCTCGCTCTCGGCGAGGGCCTGGGCAGTAAACGCGGTTCGATGGTGTTGAGTCTCGAAGGCCACCTGGTTGTCCCGCAGGTAGGTCTCCAGCCTGTCTTTGCACGTCATCGTGGCACCTCCTTACATACGATCACGAACCTCTATCCATAACCTTGACCTGCTCGAAAAGGTCGGAAACGAGGTGATGCGGTGATGTACGCGGCGAGGGAGATGAGAGGATGCGCTCCCACCTTATTGAACGCTGGATTGTGGGCTAAATATATTTCGTAGTGCGTAGTGCGTGATGGCGCCGCTGCGGAATACGCACTACGCGGCTTCGTTCTTTACGCAGTACTCAGTATTATACACCCTACTGAGCGCTGCACAAATAGCTAAACTTTGTGGTGGGGTGTGGGGCGGCTTCGCCGCCCCACACCCCACCACTGGGGAGGTCTGGAGGGCCTTCGGCCCTCCGGACCTCCCCAGCAGCCATCTTTAGCTGCTTATGCAGCGGTCAATAAGGGCGCCAAATGGGCGGCGATTCCTGGTTTCACGCGACTATGGCGGACATTGTAGGATGACAATCGGCGCTTTGTGTTACGTCTTCGGCACGTAGACTAAGCCCTGCATCGTCGCCCGGTAGCGTGTCCCCTGGGCAGTCTGTCCAAGCTGCTCTGGCGCGCCGATAAAGGCCGGCGGTGCGTTTGGGCTAATGATCGCCTCGGGGCCATACTTGGGGTCCTGCCGCGCGAGCTGGATGAACGCCTCCTGGTAAGCTTCGCGCACGTCTTTCCCCGCCGGCACGATAATTTCTTGATCCTGCAAGGTAAATATGCCGGCTGGGACGTAGATTCTCTGTGCTGGCGTGGCAGTCGGCTGTGGCGCTGAGACTACCCCCGGCAGGTACTGATCGACGATGCTCGGGAACGCCAAGGCCACAGTCGCCACAATCAACCCCAGCACAAGCAGCACCACCAGCAGCCCGCGAAAGAATCCGCCGCGCCGCGAGCGCGCCTGTGGCGCAGCGGGCGTTCCAACCGTAGCGGGGATGGGCGCGGCGGGTGCAGCCGGCCGCGCCTGGACGGCGGCCGGCTGCGGCGCGGTCGTTGGTAGCCTGGCCGGCGCGGGAGCGGGCGTGGCCACCTGCGGCGGCAGCACAGTCGTCTTCTGTGATGCGGGCACCTGCGGCTGCGTGGCTGGTAGCGGGCGCAGCGCGGCGCGGAACTCGGCGATCGACTGGAAGCGGTCCTCCGCGTTCATCTGCAGCGCCTTCTGGAGCGCATCGGATGTGCGCTTGGAGATGCTGGGATTCAGACCATAGGCGGGCGGGAACGAGAACGGCGGCTCGTCACGCGGGTCGCGGCCGGTCAGCATATGGTGCAATGTCGCCGCGAGCGCATAGATATCGGATGCGGGTGTAGCCAGCCCCTGGTATTGCTCGGGCGGCGCGTAGCCGGGCGTACCGATCTGGGTGCCGCGCTGGGCGTGCTGGAACACCTTGGCGATGCCGAAGTCGATCAGCTTCACATTACCGTCCGGCTCGATCATGACATTGGATGGCTTCATATCACGAAAGATAATCGGCTCGGGCTTCTGGCTGTGCAAATACTCCAGCACGTCGCAGATCTGATCGGCCCACTTCAGCGCCTGCTCCTCGGGGATGCGATGTTCGCGCTTGATCACCTCCTCTAAATCCTGGCCCTCCACGAAGTCCATGGCCAGGTATTGGCGACCTTCATCCTTGAAGTCGGCATAGATGCGCGGAATGCGTGGATGACGAAGTCGCTTCAGCAGGTTGGCTTCATGCTCGAAGCGATCGAGCGCCTCATCATGCTCCTTGGCGGTGCTGAAGCGGTCGAGCATCTCCTTGATTGCGTAGATCGGCGCCCCCTGCGGTTGCCCATCCCTGTCGGCGCCGACGGCGCGGTACACTGCGCCCTGGCCGCCCTCTTTGATGATAGCAGTGATCTTGAAGCGCATCGGGCCATCGTTGTTGAGTACGACATCGTTGCCACAGTATGCGCAAAAATTCGCCCTGCGGAG
>DATFXE010000284.1:0-4575 GCA_035258585.1 Roseiflexaceae bacterium
TAGCGAGGTGGGGCACGGGACCACCTTCAAGATCTTTTTACCACGGGTCGAAGCTGTCGCCCCGACCGCTCCGGCAGGTGATGCCTCGCCTGAGTTGCCGCGTGGTAGCGAGACCGTCCTGGTAGCGGAAGATGAGCCAGGGGTGCGGGCGCTGGCGGCGCGCGTCATGCGGCAGCAGGGCTATCGCGTCCTGGAGGCGGCCAACGGCGACGAGGCGCTGCGAATCGCAGAGCGAGGTGCCGAGTCGATCGCATTGCTGTTGACTGATATGATGATGCCCCAGATAGGCGGGAAGATTCTGGCTGAGCAGATCAGACGGTTACGTCCAGCCATCAAGGTGTTGTTCATATCTGGGTATACCGATACCGCTATCATCCAGCACCAGCAGATGACACCTGGCAGCGCCTTTCTACAGAAGCCTTTCGCGCCGGCCACCTTAGCCCGGAAAGTGCGCGAGGTGCTGGACACTTGAGTGCACAGCCACAGAAGAATGTCGAGTACGCTTGCAACGTAGGTATTAGATGATGGAACGACGCCAGTGGAGCAGCTTGCGGCATGACACGGATTTGCAGCTCGACGCGCTGCACGCCAGTTTTACCACGTACGCCTTCGCGCGCCACTGGCACGACTACTATGTGATCGGCTTGGTCGAAGATGGCGCCCAGTCGTTCTGGTGCCGCCGCGCGACCTACACGACGCCACGCGGCGGCCTGATTGTGCTCAACCCCGGCGAATCGCACACCGGTCAGGCCGCCGACGAGCGCGGCTTCGGCTACCGCGCGCTCTACCCGACCAGCGCACATATGGCCCAGGTGATGGCGGAATTTGGCCGCTCAGAGCAGCTGCCGCAGTTTCCCGCCGTGCGGATCGACGCCGCCGACCTGGCGAGCAGCGTACGCGCGTTCCACGCGATCCTCGACTCGGCGGCGCCAACGATCGAGCGCCAGACTCACTGGCTCACGCTGCTCACAACACTTGTGCTGCGCTACGCCGCCGACCCTCTACGACTGCCTGTCGCCCGCAGCGAGCCTCGCGCGGTGGCACAGATCCGTGCCTTCCTGGAGGCCCACTACGCCGAGCGAATCACGCTGCCGACCCTGGCCGCTGAAGCCGGCCTGAGCCCGTTCCACCTGGTGCGGGTGTTTCGCCGCGCCACTGGCGTGCCGCCCCACGCCTACCTCGAAAGCGTGCGTATCAAGCAGGCCCAGCAGCTGCTGATGCAGGGTCTGGCGCCCGCGCAGGTCGCCTACGATGCAGGCTTCAGCAGCCAGAGTCACTTCACCAGCCGCTTCCAGCGCATTATCGGTATTACGCCCGGGCGCTACCGCAAGGCGCGAAGCTAGCGCGCCACCACTGGCAATCAGCTTAATCCTCATTGACAGGACTTACGCAGTCGGCGTTTGCAGGGAGGTTTGGAGGGACCGACTACCCTCTGGGTGTCCCTCCAAAATCGCCTCTTTTTGGCCGGTCTCGGCCACGAATGTGGCCGAGACCGGCCAAAAAGGGAGATCTCGGGGGCGGTTGCACTGCCCCCGAACCCCCACCGCGTAAGTCGTGTCATTGAACAGCGCAAAATTATGATAGACCACGCGCAGCCGCTCTGCTATGCTCAGCAGCATGAACAGGCCGATATGTTGCGATGAGGAAGACGACGATGCGCTTTGATACTAAGATCGCGGTGGTGCTGCGCGCCGATGTGCCAATCTGGCAGCGGCTCAATATGACGGCATTTCTCTGTAGCGGGATCGCCGCGACAGTAGATGGGATCGTCGGCGAGCCGTATGCGGATGCGTCCGGTCAGGCGTATTTGCCAATGTTCCGCCAGCCGGTGCTGGTCTTTCAAGCCACGGGCGAGCAGCTTCGAACAGCTTACGAGCGCGCACGAGCGCGCGAGCTGGCGCTGGCTATCTTCACCGATGAGCTGTTCGAAACAAATCACGACGAGGCGAATCGTGCGGCCGTACGCGCCGTCGCCAGCCCAGATCTACGCCTGGCCGCGCTGGCGCTGCATGCCGATCGTAAGGCCGTCGATGCAGTGGTGAAGGGGTTACAATTGCATGAGTAATCGGAACCATAGGGTGACAAGATGACAAGATGACAAGATGCTGCTCGTCATCTTGTCATCTTGTCACGCTCGATGATGGCACCAACCCCCAACTCCCAACCCCCGGCTCTACGCCGCCTGCTTGCTGGCGCGCTGGTGGCGATGCAGCCGCGCGTAGTAACCCTGGCGCGCCAGCAATGTCTCGTGGTTGCCGTCCTCCACAATCTGGCCGCGGTGCATCACGATGATCCGATCGGCGTTGCGGATGGTGCTGAGGCGGTGGGCGATCACGACGCTGGTGCGGGTTCGCAGAATGCGCTCCAGCGCCTCCTGGATCAGCGCCTCGGTGGCGGTGTCGATGCTGCTGGTGGCCTCGTCCAGCACCAGCACGCCCTCGGGGCTGAGCGCCAGCGCGCGCGCCAGCGCCAGCAGCTGGCGCTGCCCGACCGAGATATTCGTGCCGCCCGGCAGCACCTGGTAATCGTAGCCGTCCGGCAGCAGCTCGATGAAGCGGGCGGCGTTGGCCAGCTCGGCCGCGCGGCGCAGCTCGGCGTCGCTGATATCGGTACGATACAGCCGAATGTTCTGCGCGATCGTGCCGGCCAGGCAGACCGGGTCCTGCGGCACCACCGCCACCGCCCGCCGCAGATCGCCCAACCGCAGCCGCCGGATGTCCACGCCGTCGAGCAGAATCTGGCCCTGCTGGGGATCGTAGAAGCGCGCCAGCAGGCCGACCAGACTCGATTTGCCGGCCCCAGTCGCGCCGACCACCGCCACGGTCTGGCCAGCCGGTATCGTCAGCGAGACGCCGCGCAGCACTGGCTCCTCGGGCAGGTACGAGAAGGCGACCTCGCGCAGCTCGATTGCGCCGCGCACCCGCGGTAGCGCGGCCGGCACCTCGGGCTCACGGATGCTGGGCTCGGCCAGCAGCATTCGCTGCACGCGCTCGGCCGCGCCCAGCGCGATCTGGACCGCATTGTACTGCTCGGACAGGCGCAGCACCGGCTGGAACGCCCGATCGGTGTACTGCACAAAGGCCACCAGCATGCCGAGCGTGGCCCAGCCGGCCAGCACGCCCTGGCCGCCGCCGTAGAGCAGCGCCGCCACGCCCAGCGCCGCCAGGACCTCCTGCACCGCCAGGAACAGCGCGCTGTGGCGGCGCAGGGCGATCAGCGTACGGCGATACGCCGTGTTGAGCTCGTCGAACTCGCGCGCGCTCTCCTGCTGGCGCCCGAACAGCTGCACCAGCAGCAGGCCATTCAAATGCTCGCTCAGAAAGCTGCTCGTGCGCGCCAGCGCGGTCCGCTCGCTAGTGGAGGAGCCGCGGATGCGCCGCCGGAAGTAGCGCGTGACCATCGCCAGGATCGGCAGCACTGCCAGCGCCAGCAGCGCCAGCCGCCAGTTCAGCGCCAGCATGGTGACCACGATCGCGATCAAGGTGAGGGTGTCGGAGAGGATCAGCACGGCGCTGCTGGACAGCAGCGCGTTCAGCGCGTCGATATCGCCGGTCAGGCGAGTCACCAGGTCGCCGACAGGCATACGGCCGAAGAATTCCTGACCCTGCCCAAGCATATTCGCGAACAGTCGCGCCCGCACATCGGCCAGCGCGCGCTGTCCAGCGATCTGCAAAAAGTAAGTCTGGGCGTACTGGAGCGCGAACATCAGCAGCGCTACGCCGCCGTATAGGGCTGCCAGCGGCCATAGCCCGGCCGTATCGCGCCGCGCGATCGGGCCGTCGATCGCCTGCTGCACCAGGTAGGGCGGCGCGACGTTCAGCGCTGCGGTGGCCAGCAGCAAGAGCACCGCCATCAGCAATGCGCGCCAGTGCGGCGCCAGCGTCGTGACGACCAGCCAGAGCAGGGCGGCGTCCTGGCCCCGGTTGCGATCTTTCTCAGTCATTGAGTGCCCTTCTGTGCGAGACAAGGACAGGGAGACAAGGAGCCTTAAACTCTCCTTATCTCCCTGTCTCCTTATCTCCTTGTCTCCCCTTCTTCGTGCTCCTCGGCCTGCTGAAGCTCCCGCCGGTACATCGCCGCGTAGCGCCCGCCCTGCCGCAGCAGCCTGGCGTGCGTGCCGCGCTCGACGATGCGGCCCTCGTCGAGCACCACGATCTGGTCGGCATCGCGCACGGCGGCCAGGCGCTGGCTGACGATCAGGCAGGTCCGGCCATCGCGCGCCGCGCCTAGCTCGCCGATGATCTCGGCGGCGGTCTGGGCGTCCACGCTCGCCAGCGAGTCGTCGAGCAGCAGGATGCGCGGGTCGCGCACCAGTGCGCGGGCGATCGCCGTGCGCTGTTTCTGCCCGCCCGAGAGCGTCGCGCCGCGCTCGCCCACCGGCGTGTCTAATCCCTGCGGCAGCTGCGCCAGGTCGTTGGTCAGCCGCGCGGCCTCAGCAGCACGCTGGATGCGCTCCTGCGGAACGCCGATCAGGCCCAGGGTGATATTTGCTCGCAGCGACATACCAAACAGCAGCGTCTCCTGCGGGACGTACGCCACCGCGCGGCGCAGCGACTCGAGCTTCAGCCCGCGCAG
>DATFXE010000285.1:0-2119 GCA_035258585.1 Roseiflexaceae bacterium
GCAAGCTTCCTGCCGGCCTGGACCTGGTCACCTTCCTTGACCAACACCTCGGCCACCGACCCGCCGGTCTCGAAGCTCAGCGCGGCGCTGCGGGCCGGCACGACCCGCCCCTCGGCCACCACCGCGTTGCCCGCGGCCACAGCTGGCGCCGGCGCGGCCGCAGCAGGCTGGGCCGCCTCCTGGCCGCCCGCGAAGTAGAAGTACCCGGCGCCGCCGATCAAGATGATGACGACTAAGCCGATGATCAACTTTTTCACGATGGTTCTCCTGATTTGCAATTGCAAATTGTAGATTGTAGATTGTAGATTGTAGATTGAAACTGCAATCTACAATCTGAAATTATTCATAGGACAGTACGTCGCGCACGGTCACGCGCGAGGCGTTCCAGGCTGGCAGAAAGCTTGCCAGCCCGGCCAGGACCACCACGATGCCCAGCCAGAGCAGCACGCCCATAATCGAGAAGGTAAAGCTCAGCCCAGGCGCATCGAAGGCCACGCCCACGCCGTCGTTCATCAGCTTGCTCACCGGCAGGGCCAGCAGCGCGCCGAGCATCCAGCTGAGCACGCCGATGAGTACGCCCTCGACCACCACAATTCGCAGCACCGCGCCATCGGTGGCTCCAATCGCACGCATGACGCCGATCTCGCGAGTGCGCTCCAGTACGTTGATGCTCATCGTGCCCATCAGCCCCAGCCCGCCGACCACCGCCAGCATCACCGCCATTATCAGCAAGAAAACCACAATAACGTCGACGAATAGGGACGAATTTGAATGCAGTTGGGCCAGCGTAAGGGTGCTGGCAACCTCGAGGCCCTGCCGCTTGAAGCGTTCCTCGACCGCCGTGGCGACCTGCGCCTGGAACGCCCCATCGTGGCGCTCGGTCAGCAGCTGGGCCTGGCTGGCTTTGCCCACCTCGTTCACCACCTGGCCGAAGTAGGACTGATTCACATAGACTGTCGGGTTATCGAACAGAATATCGGCGATGCCGACGACCCGCAGCGTCGTCTTCTTGCCTGCGACTTTGACTCTAAGCTCGTCGCCCAGCTTGACATCCGGCTCCTTTTTGAGAAATTCGGTGTTGACCACCACCGCCGGCCCATCCTCCGGCAGCAACCAGCGCCCTGTGCGCATCTTGGGCTTGAACAGTTTGGTCTGCGCCGGCAGCGAGAGGATGCCAAAGCTGTTGGTGCTCTCGCGGTCCTCGGCCAGTAGGCGCTGAGCGCTATAGTTGCTCCAATACTCCACGCCGACCACGCCTGGTATATGCAGCACGTCGTCCAGCACAGCGGTGCGATAGGTATGGCTCATCGACACATTCACATCATAGGCGTAGTAGGCGAAGACATCGTCGAGTGTGAGGTTGAGCGACGCGCGCACGGTTAGCACGGCCATGAAGATCACGCCCGCGATCGTCAGCGTGCTGAGGGTGAGCGCCAGCCGGCCCTTGCGGCGGAACGTGTTGCGCAGCGAGAGCAGCATCGGCCGCGACATGAAACGCACGCGCTCGAGCACCCGGTCGATCCGGCCGCGGCCGAAGCGGCCCTTGCCCAGCCCGTAGCCGCTGATCGCCTCGCGCACTGTTATGCGCGTACCTGTGAAGACCGGCACCAGCGCGGCCAGCAGCGGCACGAGCAGCCCGGCCGTGATTTGGAGCGCCAGCACCACAGGCGGGACGCTGACGGTGCCGATGTCGAAGTTGAACAGGCCGGCGAAGAAGTTCGAGAGCGCCCAGGCGCCGAGTACGCCGAGTGGCACGGCAACAAACAGCGACAGCAGCCCAAATGTCATCACCGTGACGAGATACATCGCCACGATATCGCGGCGGCGGGCGCCGATCGATTTCATCACGCCGATCTGGCGGGTCTGCTGAGTGAGTAGTGCCCCGATCGTATTGACTACCAGGAAGCCGCTCAGCATCAGGGCAAAGAAGCCGATCACCCCCAGGAGCAGAATCAGCGGCTGGACGAATGAGTCCATCGGGTGCTTGCCAGGGACCGGAACATCGGTTCCAAAAACGACCCGGCCGCTCTTCTCGATCTTGTCCTGCACCTGGCTCGCGACCGCCTTGATATGGTCGGTGTCCAGCCCATTCTCGGCGACAACGATATTCAGCTGGTTG
>DATFXE010000286.1:0-4475 GCA_035258585.1 Roseiflexaceae bacterium
GGCATGATGCTGGCCGCCCCCGCCGGGTCGATGCGCGCCAGCCGGGCGTGCAGCGCCGCCGGGCCATCCTGCTCGGCCGCGCGCTCCAAGGCGGCACGCAGCTCGGGCCGCGGAGCGACGCGCGGAATCTGCCAGCCTTCCAGCAGCGCCGCCAGATACTGACCAGTGCCGCCGACCAGCAATGGCAGCCGGCCACGCGCGGCAATCTCGTCGATCGCCGCGATGGCCAGATCCTGGTAGCGCGCCAGCGAAAACTCCTCATCCGGATCCACCACATCAATCAAGTGATGTGGCGCGGCGGCTCGCTCATCGGCGGTTGGCTTGGCGGTGCCGATATCCATACGGCGGTAGACCTGGCGCGAGTCGGCCGAGACGATCTCGCCGCCCAGCACCCGCGCCAGCGCAATTGCCAGGGTGGTCTTGCCCACGGCCGTCGGTCCGACGATCGCAAGCAGCGGTATATTCTGTCGCTGATCTACGCGCATATGCGCCAAGCATAACACACAATAAACCTTTTTTAAACACCCCATGTTACAAAAATGCAATCAAGTATTATTGACGCTTGTGCTACCGCATGCTAGGATCTCTGGCTGAGATCGCCCTCCCACTGTGGAGCCATTGTGACGTTTCGCCAGTTTCGACTGCTGCTGGTCGCTCTGCTGGGTCTGCTGATCCTGCTGCCCTCAGCCGTGCGCGCCGCGCCGCCAGCGCCCGGCGCCCCGCCGCCCGGCGCCCCGCCGCCAGTCGAAGCCGATGTGCAGGCTTTCCTCGACGCGCAGCCCGGCCCACTCAAGTCGTATCGCGAGAACGAGCGCAGCGCTGCCGAGCTGATCCAAGCCGCCGATGCCTACTACGGCCTCAGCCCGCGCATTCTGTTGGCGCTGCTTGAGGCCACCAGCGGGCTGCTCAGCACGGCGGCGCCGCCCGACCAGGCGCTGCGCCAGCCATTCGGCACCGCCGGCCCCGACGGCTTCACCAATCAGCTTGACTGGGCCAGCCGCGAGCTGCGCGCCGGCCTCGGCCCCTACGACCGCGCGCCGACCGTGCGCTTCACAGATGGCACCACCCTGACGCTTACGCTCCAGCAGGCGCCCGAGGGCGTGTCGGTCCAGCGCTTTCTGGCCAAAGGCCGCAACCAGGCCGACTGGCGCGCGGCGGTCGATCGATTCGGCCAGGCCTTTCAGCTCTACTTCAACAACGAGCTGCCTGAGCAGCGCCGGCCCAAGCCAGCCGCCGCCGCGGGCTTCTTGAAACGGCCCTGGGCTGCCGGCACACGCGTGGTTCACCTGGCGTACTTCGACCATATGTTCCCGACGGTGGATACTGAGCGCCCCGACAACGGCTTTGTGGTCAACTACCTCGGCCGCGGCAATGTGCAGTACGATGGCCACGACGGCCACGATTTCTACTTCCCCGACCAGCCGATCGGCACCTACATCCTGGCCGCCGCCGACGGCATCGCGCACGCCAGCACCCACCGCGGCAACGGCGTGTGGATCGAGCACCGCGATGGCTATGTGACCGTCTACTGGCACCTCGACAAATTTGCCAGCATCTTTCGCGGCAAGCTCGACACCGGCCAGGGTGTGCCGGTGCGCGCCGGCGACCTGATCGGCAGCAGCGGGAAGACCGGCTTCGTGGCCGGGTCGCCGCACCTGCACTTCGAGGTGCGCCACAACGGCAAGCAGGTCGATCCATACGGCTGGTATGGGCCCGGCACCGATCCGTGCGTGGCCTATGTGGCGTGCGAAGCCAGCATCTGGCTGTGGAGCCGCGAGCTGGCCGGCGAGTTCGACTGGACGGCGCCGAATGCCGCTCGTGAGGATCACACGCCACCCATCGCCGCGCTGGCCGTCAACCCGCCATCCGATCTGCTGTTCCTGGCGCGCTTCGACGGCAGCCCGCTCCAGCAGATCGGCGCAGGCACGCCGACAGTCTCCGGGCAGCCGGCGTATACGCAAGCAAAGTTCGGCACGGGTGCGCGTGTGGCCCGCGGCGAGCGGCTGGCCATCCCGACCGCCGGAAACCTGCGTCTGGACGCCGGAACGATCGCGTTCTGGGCGCGGCTGCCGAAGAGCTACCTGGAGACCGGGAATGGCCGCCAGTATCTGCTGGCCGCCAGCGCGCATGCCGACGAAGGCCCGATCTACACCGGGACGCTGGCGCTGCGACGCGATATGCTCGGGCCGAACGGCGCGCCGCGCTGGAACTTCTGGACCACGCCTGAGTCCGGCGAGACGGGACGCAACGATCTGAGCGTTGCGGACACGCTTACACCCGGTCTGCATCACTTCGCAATCACCTGGGATCGCGCTGGAGCATCCAAGGCGCTCTACCTGGATGGGGCGCTGGCGGCCGCTATCGTCGGTGTCGATCTGCCAGCCGACGTCGGCGCCACGCTCGATCTGGGCCGCTGGGCGCCGGGCGGAAATGCGGCCGGCGTGGCCTTCGACGACCTGGCGATCTACAGCCGCGCGCTCGAGCCGCCCGAAATCGCCCGGCTGGCCGCTAGCGCCGAGCCGCTGCGTGCGACTGCGCAGCGCGCGACCGACCCGAACCTGATCGTGGAGACGCACGCAATCGACGACGGCGGGGCGATCATGAGCGTGCAGCTGGGCGTGAACGGCGTATTCGGCGACCCGCAGCCCTATGACGAGCGCTACCAACTGCGCCTGCCCGACGCGACCGGCGTCTATACCGTGGCCGCGCGCCTGTTCGATCGCATCGGCAACAGCACGGTCGTCAGCACCACCGTGACATTGGAGCACCCCAGCCAGCCCTCGATCATCCTCGAACATGAATCCGATCTGGTCGCGACGCTTGTGCTCACGCACACCGCCCCAGGTATCAGCGGCGAGGCGCAGCTGAGCGCGACGCCCGACTTCGCGGGTGCGGCCTGGCAGGCGCTGCCGCTGCGCCAGCCGTGGCCGTGGCCCGAGGGCCGGCCGCGCGTCGTCTGGGTGCGCTTCCGCGACGCGGCCCAGGCGATCGGCCCGGTCCAGGCGATCGGGCCCGAAGCGCGGCGGGTGTATCTGCCACTGGCGCCGGGTGGGTGAGATTCCTTGCTACTAACTTGAGATGCCTGATTTTTCGTCGTACCCAGGCCACACCTGTGCATTCTTCCAATTGGCGCCGCTGCTGGCGAGCGGAATGAACATGCGGTATGATGAGGGCAGCACGGTGATGGGAGCGATGCAATGCCAACAGTCTTACGTGTCGGCCGGTTCCGTTTCTATTTCTTCAGCAACGAACGCCAGGAACCACCGCATATCCATATTAAAGCCGCCGGCGATCAAGCTAAGTTTTGGCTCGATCCCATTCTGCTGGCCGCCAATTATGGCTTCGCCGCCCGCGAACTCAACGAAATCGAACGCATTATCATCGAGCATCAGACCGAACTCTTGGAGGTATGGCATGACTACTTCAGCCAAGACTAATCTGCGCGCTACACGCGCCTATGTCCCGACAACCGCCCTAGCCAAAGCGGTCAGCTTTGATGATGCCGCGATGCATGTTACGCTGACAGATGGTCGGATGCTCAGCGTCCCCCTGATCTGGTTTCCGCTTCTGCACGCCGCATCGCCCGACCAACGCAATCAGTATGAAATCGGCGCTGGTGGACGTTCCCTGCATTGGCCAGAGATTGATGAAGATCTATCGGTTGCACAGTTATTGGCTGGGGCCGACCAAACTGCAATTTAACCGCTTTCATACGCCACACCTGACACCAGCTAACACGCCCAGGCAGCGGACGCGCGTTGCCCCAGGAGAGCAGCGCGATTTTACGCTATGGTTTCGTGCCCAGTATCGTTCCGATCTACACTGCGCGCGGCTGATGGGCAAGCCGTTATACGTTTGCCCGACTGCGCCAGTCCGCGCGCAATAGGGAAAACACCGCCGTATCGGTGAAGTGTTGCTCTGCTGGCTCGTAGTAGTTCTCGCGAAAATAGCCCTCCTGGACGAACCCGAGCTTTTCCAATACTCGGCGCGACCCGCTATTCTCAGGGTGGATCTGGGCCTCTACACTGTGCAGACCCATGGTCATAAAGCCAAAGGCCAGCGCAGCGGCGACGGCCTCGGGCATCACGCCTTGCCCCCAGAACTCAGGCGCCAGCTCATAGCCGATCTCGGCCCGAAAATGGGGCTTGATCAGGCGCCAGAAGCCGCAGCTGCCGATGAACTGCCCATCGCCGCGCCGTGCGATCGCCCAGCGCACGCCGCTCCCCTCCGCGAACGCGCTGCGAATCGCATTCACGCGAGCTGCGGCCTCGTCGACCGATGCCATCGGTGCGACTCCGAAGTGGCGGGTGACGCGCGGATCGGCCATGATACGAAAGATCGCGGCTGTGTCGTCGGGCGTCACCTCGCGGAGAATGAACCGCTCGGTTTCGAGCACGGGGAACACCGCAAAGGCGTTGGTGAGATCGAGCATAGCTTTCTCTTTCACACAACTTAGAAACATAGTAGTATACTAG
>DATFXE010000287.1:0-8192 GCA_035258585.1 Roseiflexaceae bacterium
ACATACCCAGGATGACCCACGTAGTAAGGAGGCTGCGATGACAACCGAACTCTCAGCCTGCGTGTCCCTTCAGGATGGCCTGCGCTTCGTCGGTACCGATCGCTCGGGCTATACTGTGCAGTTGGATGCGACGGCCGCACAAGGCGGCGGCACGGCCCCGACGCCGATGGAACTTCTGCTGATTAGCCTGGCCTCCTGTAGCGCCATGGATGTAAGACGAAGGCATACATTCGTCCTTCGTCTTTCGTCGAACGCCTCTCTATCAATCAGAAATCATTAGGACTTACGCAGTTGGCGTTTTAGCGGGGGCGCGGGGCCGCTGGCCCCCGAGAACCTTCTTTTTCCATCCACCTGTGGCGGCATTGCCGCCACAGGTGGATGGAAAAAGAAAGGGGTTCTTTGGAGGGCTTCGCCCTCCAAACCTCCCAACCGCGTAACTCCTAATCATATTACACGACGCCACGCGGCACCAGATACCAGTAGGCGTGGTTGAACAGCGCCTTCTCGTAGTGATAGAGCTGATTCGGCTGGGGCGGCTGCGGCGGGTGGTCATAGTCGAAGACAAGCTGGCTGGCTTGCCCGCGACCTAACTCCAGGAAGCACATCACCGCGCCATCGTAGCGCGCATCGTCCGCATGCTCCAACACCGCGCCTGCGATGCGCTGGGCCACCACTTTGGCTTCGAAGTGAGCTGCCGAGCCGCTTTTCGAGACTGGCAGATCGCTTGCGTCGCCGATGACGTAGATGTGCGAATCGACTTTGCTCTGGAGTGTCTCGCGGTCGGTCGCAATCCACCCCTGCTCGTCGCCCAACCCGGCGTCGATCACGATCTGTGCGCCGCGGTGCGGTGGCACCAGCACCAACAGATCGTAGCGCAGCGTCGTTCCTTCCAGCGAGCTGATCTGCTTCGCTTTGGGGTCGATCGATTCGGTGTTGAAGAACAGCTCGCAGTGCACCCCGCGCTCCTCCAGCAATGGCGCGACGAACTCCGCAACGCTCTCGATTGTAAAGACACGCCCGATCGGCGACAGGTAGATAATCTCGCTACGATCGCGCAGCCCGCGCTGTCGTAGGTAATCGTCAAGCAAAAAGGTGAATTCGAGCGGCGCGGGCGGGCACTTGTAGGGGATATCGGCCACACCGACCACAATCCGCCCGCCCTGGAAGTCGCGCAGCGCGGCGTGCAGTCTCAGTGCGGCCTCGGCGCTGTAGAAATGCTGCGCGCCTGCCACATAGCCCGGCACCGCCACCGGCGCCAGCCGCGCGCCTGTCGCAACCACCAGCGTGTCGTACGCGAACACCAGCCCATCGGCCATCACGATTTGGCGTGCCTCGCGGTCGATTCGCTTGATGTCGCCTATCGCAAGTGTAACCTTTCGGTCGAGTAGGCTGCGCTCGGAGCGCTCGAGCCGCTCGGGCGGGGCGCCGCCGAAGGGGATATAGAGCCAGCCCGGCTGGTAGGTGTGCCTCCCGGTTCGGTCAATCAGGGTGATCTGCGCCTGCTCCCGCGTGAGCTTGCGCGCGAGCAGATTGGCGACCAGCGTGCCGCCCACGCCGCCGCCGAGGATCACGATTTTGTGTGCTGCCATATCCTGGCCTCCTGTTTGATAGAGGGCGAGGAACGAGGGCCGGCTCGTGGGCTCGTCCCTCGCCCGGTAGGCTGCTAATGAGCCTTGCGCACGGCAAATCGGGTGTAGCCGGCCTCAGGGAACGCGCCGAGGTATTCGTGGCCGGCCTTCCGGGTCCACAACGGAATGTCCTTGTTTGAGCCCGGGTCGGATGAGAGCACCACGACAATGGCGCCAACCGACACACTCTTGACGCCGCGGATGAGTTCGAGCAGCGGGCCGGGGCAAAAGCTGCCGCGCGCGTCGATCGTTTTCTCGGCCTTGGGGATGTCCGGTAATACGCTCATGATCTTCCTCCAGTAGATCGGGCATCGAAGCATCGTGATGACGACACGGCAACTCAGATAAACATGCTGATATCGGCATCCTTGGCACGATCGATGAATGTCGCGACGCCGGTGACTTCGTCGACGACGTCCTCCAGGTCGTCCAGGTTGATATCGAACAGTTCCATTGTGGCGCTGCAGGCGAACACTTTGACACTGCCGATTTCACGGGCATCCCGAATGGTGTCGAGCCAGTGGGGCACTCGCTTCACCTGCATCAGCTCCATCATCACCGGCCCGTAGTCCTCGAACTCGGCCGTGATGCGTGGGGGGCGCTCCTTCGCCCCTTTGCGAAACGCCTCCAGGCCCCAAAAGGTCAGGAATAGCTCAACCTGCATCCCCATCGCGGCAGCACCGGTCGCGAGCGTGGCGACGGCAGTCAGCTTGTCGGCCGTCCCCGAAAAGACGACCAGTGACATACGCTTGCTCATGGATGAACCTCCTTAATCTGCGCAGCATCGCGCGTGCGTGAGATCGGATACCCCGGCCCCGTATCTATTCGTATAGCGTCACTATACCCGCATCGTTCCGGCATGTGCGTGAAGAGTTGGATCATGGTGCGTGAAGATCCGCTAACGCGAGATCACTCTTTCGATAGATGCCTCTCGTGCGGGGCGGAGGCTTGGAAGATTCGGCCGGACTGAGTCGGTGAATAGATCTTTACGCTACGAGAACGTAACCTAATGCTACAAGTGGCCGCTTTGACATATCCTTACGTTGATCAGGCGCCTCCGCTCCAGAATGCTCGACCGCTTGCGGCGCATGGTAGAGCTGGCCAAACAGCTGTGCCCTTGGTCGTATCGTGATTGTGAGGAGGAGCGTATGTTCGGCAGATGGTTGCGGCGCGGTAAGGCAGCATCGGGGGTTGCAAATGGCAGCTACCGGCATGGCAACGCTCACCTGATCGAGCTGCGCGATGTCCTGAAGGTCTATGAGAGTGCCGCGGGTAGGTTTACGGCGCTGAAGAGAATCGATCTGGAGATCGGCCGCGGCGAGTTCGTGGCAATCATCGGCAAATCAGGCAGCGGCAAGTCGACATTGCTCAACATGATCACTGGCATCGACCGGCCCACATCCGGCCAGGTGCTGGTGGGTGATACCGCCGTCCATACCCTCTCGGAGGGCCAGATGGCGATCTGGCGCGGGCGCAACCTCGGGATCGTCTTCCAGTTCTTCCAGCTCCTGCCCGCGCTCTCGATCGTCGAGAACGTGATGCTGCCGATGGATTTCTGCGGCATGTACACCTCTCGCGAGCGCCGCGAGCGGGCCATGGCCCTGCTCGAACAGGTCGGCATGGCCCAGAACGCGCACAAGCTGCCTTCGGCCGTCTCGGGTGGCCAACAGCAGCGAGCGGCGATCGCCCGCGCGCTCGCCAACGATCCGCCGATCTTGGTAGCTGATGAGCCGACTGGCAACCTCGACTCCAAGACCGCCGAGTCGGTCTTCCGCATGTTCGAGCAACTGGTCGAGGCGGGCAAGACGATCCTGATGGTCACACACGACCAGGATCTGGCCAAGCGCGTCTCGCGCACGGTGATCATCGCCGACGGCGAAGTGATCGACGAATACCTGGCGAAAGCGCTCTCGACGCTGAGCGAGGATCAGCTGATCTGGGCGGCCCACAATATCGAGACACTTTCGTACTCGCCTGGCGCGGCGATCATCCGCGAGGGGACGCCGCCGGATAATTTCTATATCATCACGAAAGGCCGGGTCGAGGTTGTCCTGCAGCAGCCCAGCCGCTCCGAGATCGTGGTCGCGACGATGGGGGTGGGCCAATACTTCGGCGAGATCGCGCTCCTGCACGGCGGCACGCATAACGCCACCGTCCGCGCCGGCTTTGATACCGGCGTCGAGGTCGTCGCGCTCGACCGCAACGAGTTCGACCAGCTCGTCACCGAGTCGCCTAAAACGGCGCAGGCGATCGACCAAGTTGCTGATCAGCGCGAGGCCGAGAATCTCGCCGCGCGCCAGGCAGGGGAGGAGGTGGTGGCGCATGCTTAGCCCGCGCTGGCGCAAGATCCTGGGCGACTTGTGGAGCTACAAGACCCGCACGGTGGTGGTGATTCTCTCAATCGCCGTCGGCGTCTTCGCTGTGGGCATGATCGCTGGGACGCAGGTCATTTTGACACGCGACATGCAGGCCAGTTACCTTGCGATCGATCCGCCAGCCGCGATCCTCGGAGTCAGCGCGTTCGACGACGATCTGGTCGAGGCGATCGGGCGCATGCCGCAGGTCGATGAGGCCGAGGGTCACGGAGGGCTGAGCGTCCGGCTGAGCATCGGGCCGGACACCTGGCGCACCTTGCATATCGCGGCTTTCCCCGATTACAACCACATCCGCGTGAACAAGATTACATCCGAGCGGGGCGCCTGGCCGCCGCCCAAGCACGAGATCCTGATTGAGCGCTCGTCGCTGTCGCTGACGAACGCACAGATCGGCGACAGCGTCATGGTCGAACTGCCTAACGGTACGCAGCGCTCGATCCGCATTGCTGGCACTGCGCATAACATCAATATGCCGCCGGCCGCTTTCACCGGTTGGGTCGACGGCTTCGTCACCTTCGATACTTTGGAATGGCTGGGCGGGTCGCGCGACTACTTCGCGCTGTTTCTAACGCTCAACGACAAGACTCTTGACCGCGATGGCGTCGGCAAGGTGATCAACCTGGTACGGGATAAGATCGAGCGCGGCGGCTATGATGTCAACTTCGCCTACGTGCCGATCCCCGGCAAGCACCCGGCTGATTCGGCTATGCAGCCGATGCTGCTGATCCTGGGCGTCCTGGGCGCTATGTCGTTGCTGCTCAGTGGCTTCCTGGTTGTCAACACAATTAGTGCGCTGCTGACCCAGCAGGTGCGCCAGATCGGTGTGATGAAATCGATTGGCGCGAATACGCGCCAGATCGTGGCCATGTACCTGGCAACCGTGCTGATCTACGGCCTGCTGGCCCTGTTGATCGCGGTGCCGCTCGGCGGGTTGGGGGCATACGCTTTCACCAAGTACCTGGCGGAGCTGATCAACTTCGATGTCATCGACTACACCACGCCGCCGCACGTGCTCGCGCTGGAGGTGGGCGCAGGGCTGGTGGTACCGCTGTTGGCGGCGCTCTGGCCGGTGTTGGGTGGCGCGCGCGTGACGGTGCGCGAGGCGATCAGCAGCTATGGCTTGGGTCGTGGCCGGTTCGGCCGCGGGTGGATCGATCGGCTGCTGGAGCGCGTGCGATTCCTCTCGCGCCCGCTGCTGCTCTCGCTACGTAACACCTTCCGCCGCAAGGGTCGCTTGGTGCTCACGCTCTCCACACTGACGCTCGGCGGGGCGATTTTCATCGGCGTGTTCAGCGTGCGTGACGGGCTGTTCCTGACCGCCGAGCAGAAGATATTTACCTTCTGGCGGCATGATCTGTTCGCGTTCTTCGATCGCCCATACAGTGCTGAGCTGTTGGCTCAGGAGGCGCGCAAGGTGCCGGGCGTGGTGCGTCTTGAGCCAGTTGCCTACACTGGCATGCGCCGGCTGCGCCCCGACGGCAACCAGAGTGACGATATCGGCCTGATCGGCACACGCAACGACAACGACTTGATCAACGCGACCGTGCTGTCTGGCCGCTGGATCGTGCCGGGCGATCAGAACGCGATCGTGATCAGCACCGACACACTCAGAAACGAGACCGATCTGAAAGTGGGCGACGACGTGGTGCTGAAGTACGGCGACCGCGAGCTGACCTGGCGGATCGTCGGGATCTACCAGGGCGGGTTGGCCCCGCCGCGCGCTATCGTCAGCTACGACTATCTAGCCAACATTACCCGCCGGCCAGGCCGCGCGAGCTGGATTCAGGTTGTGACGAGCCAGCACGACCAGGCAACGCGCGATCGCGTCGTGCGCGAGCTCAACGAGCACTTCAAGGCGATCGGCATTCATATGAGTGGCTCGGAGACGATCGACGACGTGCGGCGAAACGTCGGCAGCCAGTTTGGCGTTATCGTGAACTTCTTGATGATCATGGCCGTGCTGCTGGCGGTCGTTGGCGGGCTGGGGCTGATGGGCACGATGAGCATCAACGTGCTCGAGCGCACCCGCGAGATCGGCGTGCTGCGCGCGATCGGCGCGTCCAATGGCGCGGTGCTACGGATCGTGATCGTCGAAGGCGTGCTGATCGGCGCGCTTAGCTGGGCCATCGGCGCGCTGCTGGCGCTGCCGCTGAGCTTGCTTCTGAGCGACGCGGTGGGTGTGGCGTTTCTGCAGATGCCGCTGGATTTCGTCTTCTCGCTGCCTGGTCTGCTGATCTGGCTCGGCGTGGTCGCGATCCTTGCTGCGCTGGCGAGCTTGCTGCCGGCATGGAATGCCGCGCGACTGACTGTGCGTGATGTGCTGGCCTACGAGGGGTAACTATCAGTTCTGAGGTTATGAGTTTTGAGTTGTTCACTTCGCCAACTCATAACACATAACTCAAAACTAATCGAAGGGGTGTTCCCATGAAACGTAGCCTTCTTTCAGCGATACTGGTCGCGGCATTAGCTGGCCTGCTGCCGGCCTGTGGAGGCGCCCAGCCTCAGGCGTCCAATTCCCAGGCCACGCCGGTAAAGACCGACGACAAGATCATTGCCGAGGCGAAGGTCGTCCCGGCCCGGCGCGCTGCGCTCAGCTTCCAGATCGGCGGCACGATCGCGGGGGTGCTGGTCAAAGAGGGCGACCAGATCAGTGCCGGCCAGGCGATCGCGCGGCTTGATGATGCGACCAGGGCAGTGAACCTGGCCCGCGCCGAAGCGCAGCTCAAGGCCGCCGAAGCGCGCCTGCAGGATCTGACCGATGGCCCACGGCAGGAGGATATCGCTGCGGCGCAGGCCCAGCTTCGCCAGGCCCAGGCCCAACTCAAGCAGACGCTTGAGAGTGTGACGCCCGAGGACATCGCTTCCGCGCAGGCGCAGATCGAAGCGGCACAGGCGACGCTGGCGCGTCTGCGCGCCGGGTCGAACAGCTCGGATGTGCGTGCCATCCAGGCGCAGCTCCAGCAGGCACAGGCCAGCCTGGCGGCGCAGCGCGACCAACTCTCGGCCGGCAAGACCAACGCGGAGCTGCAGCTGCGCCAGGCCGCCGACCGGCTTGTGGAGGCCCAGACGGCCTACTCGACCACCAAGTATCAATGGGAGTACGTCGAGCGCACCGGCAACGATCCCATCAACCCCTCGATCGCCGACGCGACGCGACCGGGCAAAACGAAAGCCAATAAGCTCAATGACTTCCAACGCCAGCAATACCACGATGCTTTTGTGCAGGTTCAGAGCAACCTCAACAGCGCCGAGCTAGCCGTGCAGCAGGCACGCGTTGCGGCCGAGAGCGCGCGCCAGGGCGAGATCAATGGATTACAGGCAGCCGAGGCAAGCGTGACCAGCGCCCAGGCGAACCTGGAACGCACGATGAGCGCGGTGCTGAGCGAGCAGCTGGCGCAGGCGCGATCGCAACTGGCGCAGACGCGGGCCAGCTTAACTCGTCTGCGTGGGGTACAGCGCGATAATCAGATCGCCATCATGCAAGCCGCTGTCGACGCCGCACAGGCGAACCTCGCGCGGATCACGGCGCCGCCTCAGCCCAGCGAACTGACCGCGCTGGAGGCTCAAGTGGAGGCAGCCAAGGCCGAACGCGACGCGGCGAAGATCGAACTCGATCAGGCTGAATTGAAGGCGCCGTTCAATGGGCTAATAGCAGCTCTCGATGTGCGGGTGGGCGAGACGATCAGCCCGAATACGGCCGTAGCCCAGCTGGCCGACACAACCAGCTGGCAGATCGAAACGACCGACCTAACCGAGCTGAGCGTCACGCAGGTTCACGCGGGAGATCGTGTACAGCTGACGTTTGACGCGCTGCCGAAGGTCGAACTGTCTGGCCGCGTGCTACAGGTCAAGGAGTTTGGCGAGAATCACCAGGGCGACATTGTCTATCGTGCAATCGTGGTGCCCGACAAGGTCGATACACGCTTGCGCTGGAACATGACCGCCTCAGCCGCGATTTCACCATCAACTTCGGCGGCAAGCGCTACTGATCCGCCGCGGTAGCGAGAGACCATTTCAAAGTGGGGGCAACGTTGCGCTACTCGTTTCCGGTATAATCCTCGCACCGTGCTTATCCCCCTCTCCCCTCTGTTCAGCACGGCACCCTGGCCAGCCGCTTGTGAGCTACGAGGTGCTGCATGTCCATCCCCACTACTACTCCGATCTACCAACTCCGCATCCGTCTCGACCG
>DATFXE010000288.1:0-9502 GCA_035258585.1 Roseiflexaceae bacterium
GGCCTATAAGGACGCTAACGGCAGCAGCATCGGCGTGCTGTGGAGCAACCACACGACGCCATCCTCGATGTACTTCTCGTATCATAAGGATGGCAACCCCGACACCTCCTGGCAACCGATCGAGACGATCTACACCGCGAAGTGTGCCGCCGACGACCATATCAACATCAAATCACTCCAGTCGGATACCAGTGGCGCGCTCTACGCTGCGGTCAAAACCTCGTTCGGCGATAGCGGGTGCGGCGGCGGCAGCAGCTCGCCGCTGATCCGCCTGGTGGTGCGCAAGCCGAATAATACCTGGGCCTGGGCGACCTTCGGCACAGTTGGAGATGACCACACCCGGCCAGTAGTGCTGCTCGATACGAGTAATCGCAAGGTCTACATGTTCGCCACCTCGCCAACTAGCTGCGGGGTGATCTACATGAAGTCCACCAGCATGGACAACCTAAGCTTTCCGGCAGGCAAGGGCACGCCGTTTATCAAGAGCAGCACCTATACCTGCATCAACAACGCCACAAGCACCAAGCAGACGCTAGACGCAAGCACCGGCCTGGTGGTCATGGCCGGTGATGAGAACAAGCAGTGGTATCTGCACAACTATCTCGACCTCGGCAGCAGCGTATACCCACGGCTGATCTTTAGCGTCAACCCGCAGGGCGCGCAGGCCAATACGCCATTCGCCACGCAGCCAGTAGTGACAGCCCAGAGCGCGCCGGGGCTCACCTACACCAGCTTCAACGGGCCGGTCACGCTGGCGATCAAGTCGGGCACCGGCACAGCCGGCGCCACGTTGGGCGGCACGGTGACGGTCAACGCGGTCAATGGCGTGGCCAGCTTCAGCGGGCTATCGATCAACAAAGCTGGCACCGGCTACAAGCTGACGGCCGCCTCAAGCGGCCTGTCGATAGGTGAGAGCAGCGCGTTTGATATCGCCAAGCTCAGCCAGACGGTCACATTTGCCGCGCTGGCGAGCAAGCAGTACGGCGACCCGCCCTTCAACGTGAGCGCGACCGCCTCGTCGGGCCTGCCGGTCGCGTTCAGCGCCAGCGGCGCCTGCACGATATCAGGCAGCACCGTCACGATCAAGGCCGCTGGAACATGCGCCATAACCGCCAACCAGGCCGGCGACGCCACATTCGACCCGGCGCCGCCCGTGCAACAATCCTTTACAATACTTAAAGCCAACCAAACTATCAACTTTGGCCCGCTGCCGAGCAAACGCTTCGGCGACCCGCCCTTCAACGTGAGCGCGACCGCCTCGTCGGGCCTGCCGGTCGCGTTCAGCGCCAGCGGCGCCTGCACGATATCAGGCAGCACCGTCACGCTCACGGGCACAGGCGCCTGCTCGATCAAAGCCAGCCAGGCCGGCAATGCCAACTACAATCCGGCGCCGGATGTGGTTCAGTCGCTGAATTCGAGGCTGAGGGTCTTCCTGCCACTGTCGATACGCTAGGGCTTCTCGCCTAGGGTTTTCCGAAAAGGTCGCCTGGTACATCTTAGGAGTTACGCGGTTGGGAGGTTTGGAGGGCAAAGCCCTCCAAAGAACCCCTTTCTTTTCCACCCACCTGTGGCGGCAAAGCCGCCACAGATGGGTGGAAAAGAAGGTTCTCGGGGGCCTGCGGCCCCGGGTACCCTCTGGGTGACCCCCGCTAAAACTCCAACTGCGTAAGTCCTACATCTTTTTCGCGGCGTCGCCGCGAAAAAGATGTAGGAGACGACCTTATAGATTCACGCCAAACCATCCCAGGATTGTGATTGCGATCAACGCGAACGACAGTAAGCTGACGACGATCGCGATCGCCCAGGCCAGCGCATTGTACAGGCCGCGATTCACATACGGTCCCATCAACTCACGATTGTTGATCAGGGACAGGATCGCAAACAGCTCGATCGGCAGCAGCAGGCCATTGAGCACATAGACGCCGACCAGGACCCGAAAGAGCGGCAGACCCGGCACCAGCGCCAGCACTGCTCCGAGCGCCACTAGCCCGGTAAACAAGCCCAGAAAGATCGGCGCCTCCTCCCATGATCGCGAGACGCCACGCTCGAACCCAAGCGCCTCGCTCATCACATAGGTGGTGGCCAGCGGCAGCACGCCAGCGGCCAGCAGCGAAGCGCCAAGCAAGCCAATTCCGAATAACACACTTGCATACTGGCCGGCAACCGGCTCCAGCGCCACCGCGGCGTCGGCCGCTGTCTCGATCCTGATACCGCGCGGGTAGAGCGTAGCCGCCGTTGCGATGATGATGAACGACGCGACAATGCCGGCAAATACCGTGCCAGCCCATACGTCGAAGCGCGTGTAGCGGTATTCGTCGGGTGTCACTCCCTTCTCCACCACCGACGACTGAACGTAGACCTGCATATATGGCGAGATCGTCGTGCCAATCAGCGCGATCAGCAGCTGAAGATAGGCCAGTTCCAGGCGCGGGCGTGGATGTACCGTCGCGTAGAGCACCTCGCGCCAATCTGGCCGGGCCAGAAACGCGGCGGCGATATAGGCGAGGAAGACCAGCGTCAGCGCCAACAAGATCTTCTCGACCCGGCCGTACGAGCCGCGCGTAATCACCAGCCAGACCAGCACGGCCGCCAGTGGGACCGCGATGTAGCGGCTGATGCCAAACAGCTCTGCCGCCGCGGCCACGCCGACGAACTCGGATACGATAATGCCGACATTGGCGATGAAAAGGGTCAGCAGGATCAGCGCAGCGGTGCGCAGCGAAAAGTTCTCGCGCACCAGATCGGAGAAACCCTTGCCGGTCACTGCGCCCAGCCGCGCGCTCATCTCCTGCACAAGGCCGACGAAGAACGTGACGATCACCATCGCCCACAGCAGCCCATAGCCGTAGAGTGCGCCCGCCGACGCATAGGTTGCGATGCCGCCGGCGTCGTTTCCAGCGCTGGCAGCCAGCAGGCCAGGGCCAAGCGCCAGCAGATACGGCTTGGCGCGGCGGCGCCAGGAGCGGCCGCGCTCGCGCAACCGTATTGGATCGAGCCGGCTGGTGGTCCGATCATGATATGCCATGCTGATCCTCGCCCTCCGATACACATGCGCGGAGCGGGAAAGCTCACGCAAAGCTGCAAAGCCGCAAAGAAGGCGTAAATCTTGACGTCGCCCAGAAGGCACCCGGCGGCTTTGGGTGAGCTGATGACCGATCAGCCGAACACGCGCGCCCCGCGACGCTGCCAGATTTCGGGTAGCAGCACTGCCAGCGCATCGTCAACTGTTACAATGCCGATCATCCGCTCGGCATCGTCCAGCACCGGCACGGCCAGCAGATTATACTCGGCCAGCACTCGCGCCGCGTCCTCGGCGCGATCATCAGGCCGCACCGTCGGCACGTCGTCGTCCATCACATCGGCTAGTGGGGTGCCCGCATCGGCGAGAATCAGGTTGCGCAGACGTACGATCCCACGCAGCAAGATCGGCTCCTCCGCCGCAGGATCGCGCACGACCGCGGCTTCCGAGTCGCTCTGGCCGGATACGACGTAGATCGCCAGCAGCGGGTCAGGCACCTCCTCCAGCGAGCGGAGCAGCGCTAGGGCCTCGCCAACCGTCGCGCCTTCACGGATGCGGACGAAGTCGGTGGACATGATCCGGCCAGCGCTCTCTTCATCATAGGCCAGCAGCGCCTGGACATCGGCGGCCTCCTCAGGCTCCATGCGCGCCAATAGCTGCTCGGCCACCTCATCATCCAGGTCCTCGAGCACGTCGGCGGCGGCAGCCGGGGTCATCTCCTCCAGAATGTCGGCGGCGCGCTCCTGATCCATGCCCTCCAACAAATCGGCCAGCCGCTCGTCGCTGACCTCCTCCAGCGTCTCGGCGGCGGTCTCGTCGTCCAGCGCGGCCACAATCTCGGCGCTCTCGCGATAGGAGAGCGCGTCGACGATGCGGGCCAGATCGACCGGATTCAGCTCCGAGAGCCGGTCATACGAGACCTTAAGCTGCACCGGCGCGGCGCTGGCAAGGTATTGCGCCGCGTTCCAATCGATAATCTGCCGACCGACGATCCGATCGGAGAGTGCGCGCGGCCCCAGGCGGCGCAGCAGCGCCTGCGGGCTGACATCCACGCCGACCAGCCGGTAGACACCGTCGATGGCGGCGAGCTGCACGTCGTTGACCCGCACGATCCGCCGCCCCGTAATGTCGATGATTTGATGGTCGAGCACGTCCTTCCGCAGCAGCACCTCGCCATCGCGTCGCGCGAACGGCTGGAGATCGACGGTGGATGAGCTCAGGCGCGCCACGCCCTCGAGCGCCTGCAAGTTGCCGCCCGGCACAAAGAACTGCCGGCGACGATCGCGGACGACCATGCCGGCGATCGGCGGATACGGCTCGTCGCCAAGCCGCACGATCACGTCTTCGAGCTTGCCGATGATTTCACCGCTCTTGCCCTCGACCGGCTGATCGAGGATGGACGTGAGAAACAGCATGGCCCACCCCTTGGGACGCGGATTTCGCACGGATTACACGGAGCATCATGTTCTTCCGTGTAATCCGTGCGAAATCCGCGCCTTACGCTTTCCCTATCATTATCCGGAGCGCCGTTCGGCCTGCTCGATCGCCGCCCAGGCCTGCTCGGCCGCCTCTGCGTCGGCGGGAGTGACGCCATCCGGGTTGTAGCGCGCGCGCTCGTACGCGCCGGTCAGGGCCTCGACGGGCTGGGCCGCCACGGGGACCAGCGCACCGGCGGCGGGGGCATACTCGCGCGGAGTCTGCGGGGCGGCGCGCGGCTGCTCGTGCGCCTCGCCAAGCAGCAGCAGCCGGATGTAGCTGCGCCGAATACGGCTGACTGGATCAGCGCCGCGCAAGCGCGCCAGCGCAGAGCGCAGCCCGTGGTCGCGCTCCGGCCGGCGCCGATTTCCGAACAGCCCGCGCAGATCCTCGGCCAGGTTCCCCCAGCTCCAGAGCGACTCGCGCTCTTCATCTTCGGCCGCCCGCCAGCGCGCCCGGCTGCGCACTAGCAGCAGCAGGCCAAGAATTGTGACCACCGGCAGCAGCGCGAAAAAGATCCGGATGGCCACCCGCAGCCATGGCGGAAAGATCGCCAACACTTCTCCAGCTGGCGGCGTGACCATGAAATCTATCGGCGGCCGGTTCGTCAGCTCTTGCAGCCAGCGGCTCAGGCCCATCGTATCGAGCAAACCTTCGAGCAGCGTTGCCAGCAGCCATACCAGCGGCGCGAAGATCAGCGCGATAATCAGCACGATCGTCTGCAAGGCCACGCCCACGATCAGCGCGATATCGCGACCAAACAACGACCCGAGCAGCACTCCCAGACCCAGCATTGCGCCGACCGCTCCACACACAATCACCACGCCGCGCCAGCCAAGTCGCTGCAGGCCGACATCCTGTTCGTCAATGCCGTTGGCCAGCGCGATCGTGACCAGCCCGACGGCGAAGAACGCCAGCACCTCGATCGAAGCGGCGATCGCCGTGGTTCCAGTGAGGCGCGCGCCAAAGAGCCCGATTCCGACGATCGGCAGCATGCTGACGGCGATCACACGAAAGACCCGGTGGATGGTCACGCGATCGTGCATGGTCAGCCGGGTGCCGCGCCAGAAGCAGTACAGCGATGCCAGCAGACTCAGGTAGGCGATTCCGGTTTGCCGATCGCTGGCGGAGAAGATCGTGCCGAGCGCCTGGCCCCATCCGCCCAGCGGGCCATAGTCGCCCGCGACCTGCACTTTGACCACCCAGAGCGCGCAGAGCAGCCCGATCGCGGCCAGCGCGAGCCTCTGGCGATCGGGCGGCAGCCTGCGCAGAACGATCCAGTCGGCCAGCGCGCCCAGCAGCACCATACCGATCAGCAGGCTCCAGGAGTCGCCGCCGGCGATCGTCAGCAGCAGCGCGGGCGGGGTGGCCTCGACCAGCGCCAGCCCAAAATAGTAAACAATTCGCTGCCAACTCAACATGAGGCTTCCCTAGCTATTCGCCCGCCAAGGCACGAAGCAACATCATATCTTCTTCTCCGGCTGGCGCGCCGGCCTGCTCCCACGCCAGTCGACGCGCGGCGGGGCGTGCCGTACCAGCACGCCTGGCACGTTCGGCGGCTGGTCCTCGCCCAGGTAGATCCAGGCGACATCGCGTCCGCGCTCGCGCTGGCGCAGTAGCGCCGCGCGCGTGCCCTCCGGGGCGATTGCGCTGATCAGCAGCAGCGTGGCGCCCCATGGCAGATCGGCGGCGGTAGCGCGCAGGAGCCTGGCCATCGGCGTGACCGAGTAGGGCGTGAGCCGCGCTAACGTCTCCATGATCCGCTCCATCTGGGCCGGGCTGCGGCCGGGCGGCAGGCGCACGAACTGCTCGAACTCATATGGCGCGCCGTTGACATACAGGCCGACGGCATAGCCATCGGCCAGCCCTGCCTGCGCCACCGTCGCCGCCGCGCTGATCAGCCGCTCGACCTGCTCTTCGTCGATGCCCTGCCAATAGCGCTCGAACGAGTCGAGATCCAGGAAGATCGCCACCTCGCGCGAAGTGGTCGGCTCGTAGATCCGTGTCTGGAGCGCGCCGGTGCGTGCAGTCGCAGTCCAGTGGACATCTTTGAGCGGATCGTCGGGGTGGTAGTCGCGCACGCCGATCGTGCGCAGCGGGTCGCGGATCAGCTGGCGCGCGCGCAAATCGCCCAGTGGGTGGCGCGGCGCAAGGCCCAACTCCTCCAGCGGCAACAAGCGCGGGTAGACGATCAGGCTGGTGCGGTCGGTAATATCCTTTACCGTGCGATAGAATCCAAACGGGTCGCCACCCTCGATCTGTGCTGGCCCCATGCGATATGCCCCGCGAGCGGTGCAGCGCAGCCGGTAGCGCCAGACAATGCCCTCGTACCAGCGCAGGCTGGCGCCGCGGCTCAGAATCTGGCGGCCCTCGGTGTCGACCTGGTTGGTATGGTCGATCACGCGCAGCGCGGCCGGCACGAGATCGCGGATGCTCAGCGCGACCAGCGGCAAGGGCTTGCGATTGGAGACCCGTATAACCAGCTCGACCTCGTCATCCGGAAAGGCGCGTGGCTGGCTCAGCTCGCGCTGGTAGGTCACGCGCACGAGCGACCAGCGATCCCACAGGCGCGTCATTCCGGCCGTCAGCAGCAGCAAAATACAGATCAGCGCCAGCAGACCCTGACCGGCGATCAGCGCCAGTATCAGCAGGACGAATAGGCCCTGAAGGGTGTTGCGACTAAACATAGCCAGGACTGAGGACCGAGGACTGAGGACTGAGTCACCTGCTCAGTCCTCAATCCTCAGTCCTCATAACTTACTCAACAGGGGCCGGGACACGGGCCAAAACATTGCCAACTACCGTCGCCGGGGAACGGCCGCGCAGCCGCGCCTCGGGTGTCAGGATCAGACGATGGCCCAATGTCGGGGCAGCCAGCTCTTTGACATCATCGGGGCTGACGAAGTCGCGGCCACGCAGCGCCGCCAAGGCCTGAGCGCCGCGGTGCAGCGCCAGCGAGGCGCGCGGCGACGCGCCAAGCTGGATATCTTCGTTCGCCCGCGTGGCCCGCACGATCTCCACCACATAGTGCCGTACGACATCGGCCACATGGATCTCGCGGGCGGCACGCTGCAGCGCCAGCACATCGGCCGCGCCGATCACCGGCTGGAGATCGTCCAGCGGGTCGGCGTGGTCGTAGCGCGCCAGGATCTCTATCTCATCCTCTGTGACGGGGTAGCCAACTTCCAGGCGCAGCATAAAACGGTCCAGCTGCGCTTCGGGCAGCGGAAAGGTGCCCTCTAGCTCGACTGGATTCTGGGTCGCCAGCACGATAAACGGTCGCGGCAGCGGCCGCGTCTCGCCGTCGATCGTCACCTGGCGCTCCTGCATCGCCTCGAGCAGCGCGCTCTGCGTGCGCGGGGTGGCGCGGTTGATCTCATCTGTGAGCAGCACATTGGCGAAGATCGCGCCGGGGCGGAACTGGAACTCACCCAGCTTCTGGTTGAAATACGAGAGACCAGTGACATCGGTCGGCAGCAGGTCGGGCGTGAACTGGATGCGGCGAAAATCGCAGTCGATCGAGCGTGCCAGGGCGCGCGCCAGCGTGGTTTTGCCAGTGCCCGGCACATCCTCCAGCAGCACGTGGCCCTCGCACAGCAGCGCTACCAGCAGCAGCTCGACGATCGACTGCTTGCCGACGATCACGCGCGCGATATTCGCGCGTACCTGCTCCGCCGCCGCGCGAACCGCGGGCGCACTCGCATCAACGGCCACTGGCAGCTCCTTCCATCACGCTTCTCGCGGCCATGCATGGCGTTGAAGAGCGCTATGTATGTCAAATGAGGCGCCGGCAGTGTAGCATAGCCGATCGGCAGTGTCAACAGATATAGGACTTACGCAGTTGGCGTTTTAGCGGGGGTCACCCAGAGGGTAGATGGGGCCACAAGCCCCCGAGAACTCCTCTTTCCGCCCAGGTGTGGCGGCTTTGCCTCCACACCTGGGCGGAAAGAGGAGTTCTTTGGAGGGCAAAGCCCTCCAAACCTCCCAACTGCGTAACTCGTAAGATAATGTTGTAAATCATTTTCGAGGCCAAATTGAGCCTTGACATGCGGCAGAACGTGATATAATAATGTACAGCGGCCATCTGAGACGATCAAGGAGGATGTATGCAGAAGACCGACTTTATCGCTCGTGTCGCCGAAGAGTCTGGCGTCAGCAAGAAAACCGCGCGGCAGGTGATCGAGACGGCGCTCGACGTCATCGCCAACAGCCTGGCTCAGAACGAAAAAGTCGTCCTCTCGGGCTTTGGCACATTCGAGATGCGCCAGCGCCGCGCCCGCCGCGGCGTCAACCCCCAGACCCGTCAGGCGATGACCATTCCGGCCTCCACCTCCCCCGGCTTCTCGGCCAGCAACAATCTGAAAGAGACTGTTCGCCAATCCAATGCTCGCGAGCGCGGTGGCCTGGCCAGATAGCTCGGCCAGGCCCGCACAAGCTGCGAAGGCGCCCGCCCAAGGCCGGCGCCTTTTGCACGTTCAAAGGCATATAATAAGATACTGCTGGCTTACTCAGATGGGAGGTTTGGAGGGCAAAGCCCTCCAAGATGCATTTGGTTTTGCGCCCGGTTCGGGCGGCAAAGCCGCCCGAACCGGGCGCAAAAAAGAAAACGTCTCGGGGGCCGCAGGTCCCCGCACCCCCACCTGGCGAGTTTGCCAGCAGTATCATATAAAGGCTACCAATGCTTGAAGACCTGACTCTCAAGCTCATCCAGACTGGCTTGAATAGCGCAATCGTCGGTTGCGCTATCGAGCGTTATGCCAAGACCAGATCGACCAACGACCTGGCACGTGAACAAGCTCGGGCAGGCGGGCCCGAAGGGCTGGTCATCCTGGCCGATCAGCAGACCGCCGGCCGCGGACGCATGGGCCGCGCCTGGGCCGCGCCGCCGGGGAGCAGCCTGCTACTATCGCTGCTCCTGCGCCCGGTCTGGCTGCCCCCAACCGACTCATTCATGTTGACTATGCTGGCGGGCGTAGCACTGTGCGAGGCGGTCGAGCACGTGGCGTC
>DATFXE010000289.1:0-9188 GCA_035258585.1 Roseiflexaceae bacterium
CCGAATGGCTGACCGAGCTTGGCGCGGCCACCGCCGATCGATCGGCGGTCTCGCCATTGCAAGTATCCGAAGCGTTGGGCGCGCTGTTCGAGCGCTTTGCCCAGATCTACCGGCTCACGCAGGAGCAGCACGATTTTCTGGCCGGCCAGATCGCGGCAGTTGGTCGCAGCCGCGCCGCTTTTCCGCTGGTCTTCCAGCACGGCGATCCCGGCACCTGGAACATCTGGGTGACGCCGAGCGAGCGAGTGGCTTTTCTGGACTGGGAGGCTGCCGAGCCGCACGGCATGCCGCTGTGGGATCTGTTCTACTTCGTGCGCACCTATGGCGCCTGGGCCATGCGTGCAAGTAGCTCCGGTGATATCATGAAAGGGTTCGCCAGGCAGTTCTTGAACGCCTCGCCGTTTCAGAAGCTCCTGATCGAGACGACCGAGCGTTACCGGGCGCGGGTCGGCGTGCCGGCCGAAGTGGTCGAGCCGCTGTTTTACACCTGCTGGATGCACCGCGCGCTCAAAGAGTCGACACGGCTAACCGCCGGCACGTTAGATCAAGGCCATTATGTCAGCGTGCTGCGCGCCTGCATCGCACGACGCGAAGCGTTGGCGCCGCTGTTTTCATTAGCCGCTGACCGCTGATGCGAGCTGAGGGGTTGCAGGGGTGCCGACGCGCATATGCTGCGCGTCGGCACCCCTGCAACCATCTCAATGTATAATCTTTGAGATAAACATGAAGATCTTCTTCGAGAGCCCTTTCTGCCGATCCTGGGCCGCACGCCTGGCGATCGGCTTCATTATCGCGGGGCTGCTCGCCGCTTGCGCGCCGAACCAGCCGCCAGAAACGCCGGAGCCCGCGGCCACGCTGGCCCCGGCCGCCCCGACCTCGCTTCCCGCCACAGCGCTGCCCGCGCCGACGCCGGAGCCCATCGCCACCCCCGTACCAGATTTCCTGGCGCTGCCCACACTGGCGCGCGGCTACCTGACGACGCCCAATGAGCTGCGAAGGATCGCGGCGTTGGCGCGGCTAAAACGGGAGCCATATCAGATCGCACTCAAACAAGAGCTGGCGTATGCTGAGTCGGCGCTCGATAATTGGAATGAGGATATTCCGAATACCCTCAAGTTCAGCGACGATATCGAAAAACCTAAGTATCTTTCGGTTGGCGCCAAGTATGTTTATGCCTGGGCGATCGCCTACAATCTGCTGCGCGACAGCGATCCGCAGCAGGCCGAACGCTACGCCAGGCGCGCTCGTGATCTCATCATAGGCATGCCCGAGCAGGGCACGCGGGTGCAAAACTATGAGAACAACACACGCCTGAATCTTTCCGTGTACATTCAAGACTTTGTCTATGCTGCCGATCTCCTGGCGGATTGGACACCCGCCGATCAGAATGAGGCGTTCGCCAAGAGCGCCGATGCACGCAAGTTCAAAGAATGGTTGGGCGCGGAGATCATTCGCTACCCATACAACGCGGCACACACGCGCGTCAACAATTGGAGCGCCTGGGCGCGCCTGACTACCGCGGTGATCGCTGATTACGTCGGTGACGCCGCTCCCCTGTATGTGCAAGGTATGTCGAAGGATACCTACGGCGCATACCAGGTCGATCCCAATTCACCCTGTGACCCAGGTAAAATTCAGACCTGCCTCAAGCTGGATGCGCACACGATGTATTCTGATGCCATCCAACTGCATGTCGATATGGTCGACGGCAAGCTGTATGAGTTCAGCTTTTCGAGCTGCGACGCCAGTGGCTCAAAATCGATGATCCGGCCCGATGGTGGCATCCCCGACGAGCTGCGACGACAGTACGATTGCGACACGACCACGATCGAGGACCCGTACGGAGCAGCGGCGCGCTATTCGCAGTTTGCGGTCGAGGCGATGGTCTCGCTGGCCGAGCTGGCCTGGCGACGCGGTGATGCCAGCATCTATACCCATATCGATTCCGCGACCGGCCGCGGCGCGCTCTGGCGCGCGGTCGAGTTCCTGATCGACAACAAGGTAACACTCACACGCGGCTCGATGCTGGAGATGGTCAATCGGTTCTACACCTACCAGGCAGGCGTCGAGCGGGACGCTGCTAGGCGCGCCGAGTATCAGAAGCTGCTGAGTCATGATCTGCCCGGCATTCTCAAGCGTCACGGCGATTGGCCGGAAGGGGCGACTTTTGTGAGCTTTGGCACGCTGACGCACGGATTTGCCGAAGGAGACGTGCTCCAGCCGCCGCCAAGCGTGCCGGCTCGCTGAGAGATAGACCCCGGTCATGTTTCCCAGCAGGTGAATGGCTCTATGCCCCAGTGCTGAAATGGCGCTTGCATAGGCCCGGCTGTCAAAGCTATACTGAACAGGCGCAGCGCATCAGAGTTCACTTTAGGCTAGGAGGTTCTTATGCTAGGCGCCCCAGCGCTCGGCCTGTTTTTTACCGCCGCATTGATCCTGGCACTTACTCCCGGACCCGGTATCTTCTATGTTCTGACTCGCAGCATTAACGGTGGCCGCCGTGCAGGTATCGCATCGGCGCTTGGGACGGCAGTTGGCGGCTTTAGCCATGTGCTGGCGGCGGCGCTCGGACTCTCAGCCGTGATCGCGACCTCAGCATTGGCATTTAGTATTGTCAAATGGTTGGGCGCAGCGTATCTGATCTATTTGGGGATCCGCACCCTGCTCAGCGGCGATGACAATCTGCCTGCTGGTGTGGCGCAACCGAGTGGGATGCGGCGCACGTTCCTCCAGGGGATCATGACCGAAGTGCTCAACCCAAAGACTGCACTTTTCTTTCTGGCGTTTATTCCGCAGTTTATCGATTCGCGGGGCTGGATCGTTGGACAATTTGTGTTGCTTGGCTGCATCTCGGTGCTGCTGAATACCAGTGTGGACTTTGTGGTCGCAGCGCTGGCGGGGCCGATCGGGCAGCGGCTACAAGAAAGCATCAGGTTGCGGCGCGGCCAGCGTCTCTTTTCAGGCTGCGGGCTGATCGCACTCGGCGCCTATGTCGCGATTGCGAGAGAGAAATAGCGGAACTTGCGGGCGAGGAAACGACGAGGGCGGCGCTGTGCAGCGCCGCCCTCGTCTCTACCCGCCTATTGGAATGGGATACCGTTCGTCAGGGTTGTCCAGCGTACGGCCGAGTGCCCATCCGCGCCATATGGCCGGCGCTTGGTGATGATCGGCTTGTAGGCGGGCGATTGCCAGCGCTGGTAGGCCAGCTCCCACAGCGGGTGGAGGGTCGCGCTTGCGCCCGAGGCCCACGGCCAGGACGACGGATTCAGCACGTACGGCGCCACATAATCGACCGCCAGCTTGAACCTGCCGTAGCTCCACAGGTCGATCCCGCGCCGCTGGGCGATTACAGCGACCGCGATCTTGTAATCGAGCGCCTCCTGGGTATAGTTGATACCGCTGCTGCCGCGCCGCGTCTCTTCGGGAATGTGGCCGTCGCTGGCGATCAGATCGGCCATCGATTTCCACTTGGTGATCGCTGCATTGAAGCCGGCCGAGTCGCCCAGGTAATCGGTCACTGCGGCCCGCAGGAAGGTGCCGGCGTCGCCCCAGTTGTTGTTGCGGGTCGAGGCCGTCGGCAGGATGACATTGCGCAGCCAGGTGCGGAAGGCCTGGTCGTCGGCGACCGAGAATGCGCCAGAAGGTTGGATCAGCCGCGCGGCGAATACGAAGCCTGGGCCGACGCGACCGATGATCAGCGATGTCTGGCAGGAGCCGCTATCCGGGCAGGTGTTCTGGGTGCTGGTGGTGGTCTTTACCCAGGCCATGATGAAGTCGCGCGCTTTCTTGGCGTACTTCACATCGCCGGTGACACCGTAGGCTAACGCCAGGCCGTAGGCCGTCGCCGTGTCGCCCACGAATGGGCCAGTGGTTCCGGAGATATTCAGCGGCTGCTGCGGCGACGGGCTACTGCCGAGCTTGCCATTAGCGAAGCTGATCGCGTTGCTGACTGCCGATTTATACGGCTCGACACCCTGGCTGGCAAGCTGTGTGCGCTGCGCCAGCTCGGGGCCGGCAAGGTAGCCTGGGCCGACCTGAACTGCTACGATCTGTGAGGTGGCGGCCGTGCTGACGGCAAGCGCGGCGCTCGGAGCAACTGCGTCCGGTGCGGTGGCGTCAGGGAGATTGGCGTCCGGCGCATCGCTCGCGGGCGCGGCCGCATCGCCCTGGTCGTCGGTGTCGTCGCCTGTCGCCGGCGCCGCGGTCGGCGCAGCCTGGTCGCCGGCCACTGGCGCGGCATCGCCCTGAAGTGTGAGCGCCAGCTGCGGTGCTTCGGCGCGCGCGCTCGATCGGAAGCTCAGCCGCTCGTTCGAGTCGGTCGTCAGCGCGAAGCTGTAGACGCCATCGCCGCCGATGGTCCGGCCGAGGTCGATGTCGATCCACTGCCCCTTCTCGATTGGAGCAGGCGCGGCCTGGACGATCGGCTGGCCGAGGGCTGGCTGCTGATTCCAGCTGACGGCCTGCTCATCCCAGCTCGCCGGCACGGCAAACAGCTGGAGCCCGGCCGGCTGGTCGCCGCTGCCGCGAACGGCAAACAGCCGCAGGTGCGCGTTCGCCACGCTGCCCTGGCCGAGACCTTGCACCTCGAAGCGCAGAAAGGATGTCATCGCCGGGTCGCGGCGCACATCCAGGTGCGAAGAGTTGCCGTAGGTGCGTTCGGGCTGCCGGCTGCTCACAAAGGTATCGGCGACAGGCTTTATAATCGTCTCGTTACTGGCGGCACGCGAGCCATGCGGGAGCCAAAGGTTCAAGGCACCGGCGAGTAGACATGCACAGATAAATAGTACGCCAAAGATTTTGGCGATACTCCGCTTTTTAGGCTCCCGTAAGCTGCTGGTATGTGTGGTCATGAAAATGTTCTCCTTGGACGTTGGATGTACTGGATCTGAAAGGCTCAGGTTCGCTATTTGGACTTAAACAAAGTGGTGGGCTGGGGAGGTAAGGAAGGGCATGGCTCTTCCCGATGCCTTTTCTGGTGGTCGTGCTGGCGGCAAGGCCGCCAGCACGACCACCAGAAAAATCTGCTCTGGGGGCGGCTTTGCCGCCCCCAGACCCCACTTGGATAGAACCATACCTACCCTTGTGAGCCTCCCCAACCGGGGTGTCGGGGTGCCGGGCGGCACCCCGACACCCCGGTGTTTGAAAAACCCAGATTGTTAATGTCCGAACGAATTAACGTTTCCTTAACCTGCGTGCAACGATATCATGGTCAACTCTTCAGCGTCTATGCCATAATGCTCTGCAAATGGTCAGGCCCGAGGTGGCGCAATCCTATTTGTTAAAGTACTGTAAAAAGGGGGTGTGTTCGGTTCGGTTGGGCATGAGTGTAGTTGGCCGCATGCACTGTAGGTGTGCCAGCGAGGTTGCCGCTTGTGCCAGGAGCGGATTCCGAAGCCTGCCACACAGTATCGTGATCCCTATGCTATAATGGCGGCGTGGCGGCTTTGAGCCGCCATCGTGTACGTGGAGGTGCAGTATGAACCTCATCGATGTGCTCTTTATTGCCATTCTGCTGGGCGGGCTGGCGCTTGGCTTCTTCCAAGGCACAATCAAGCTGCTGGTGACGATCATCGCGTTCTACGTGAGCCTGGTGCTGGCCAGCCTCTATTTCCAGGCAGTCGGAAACTTCTTCCGCGTGCGTTTCAACTCATCTCAGGAGGTCGGGCAGATCACAGCGTTCGCGACGGTGATGCTGATCAGCTTCCTGCTGCTGACGCTGGCAGGGTTGTACACCTTCCGCTATGTGAAGGTGCCGGCCAGCCTGGATTTCATCGATAAGATCATCGGCACCCTGCTTGGTATGCTGTTGGGGGCGCTGTTTATGGGCTTGTTGGCGATCTTGTTGAAGGATCTGTTTGTGTTCCGCAGCCCGGCCAGCGAGGCGTCACTGCCGATTGTGATCGCGTTCCAGAACGGTGTACGCGGCTCGACACTGGTGTCATTCTTTGGCGATCGGCTCTTTCCGCTGCTGTATCGCACCGCGCAGCCGATCTTGCCGTCCGAGGCTCAGTTTATTTTTCGAGTGCAATAGATGCCGATTAGCCAACAAACTCTCGAGACGCTCGAGTTTCCCAAGATACGCGAGCGGCTGGCGCGTCATACCTCCTTTTCTGCCTCGCGCGACCTGGCACTAAAGCTGCTGCCCAGCACCGATGCGTACGTCGTGCGTCGGCGGCTCCAGCTGACCAGCGAGTCGCGGCGCCTGCTCGACGAGCGCCCCGACGCGAGCATCGGCGGTGCGCGCGATATTCGCGCGGCCGCTGGCCTGGCGCGGCGCGGCGGCGTGCTGGATGCGGCGGTGTTACTGGAGATCGCCGGCACGCTGGGCAGTGGGCGGCGCCTGCGTGGGGTGCTGCTCAAGCTGGAGGCCGAGGGTTTTCCGCTGCTGCGCGAGCTAGCCGAGGATCTGCCGAACCTGCAGGCGGTCGAGGACGCGATCGCCGCCACAATCGGCGAGGATGGCACCGTGCTCGACAGCGCCAGCCCCAAGCTTGGCCGGCTGCGTGCCGAGGTGCGGATCGCGTTCGGCCGGCTGCAGGATAAGCTGCAAAATATGATCAGCTCGTCGCAATATGGCGAATCGCTGCAAGAGCCGATCATTACCGTGCGCGGCGGCCGCTATGTCGTTCCGGTCAAAGCATCACACAAGCGCAACGTCCGCGGCCTGGTCCACGATCAATCGGCCAGTGGCGCCACGCTCTATATCGAGCCGATCGCGGTCGTCGAGCTGAACAATAAGTGGCGTGAGCTTCAATTGGCCGAGGAAGAAGAGGTTGCGCGCATTCTGGCTGAGCTGTCCGAGCGCGTCGGCGGCTACGCATCTGAGATCGTCGCCGGGGTCGAGGCGCTGGCCGGGATCGATCTGGCCTTCGCTATGGCCAAGTACAGCCTGGCGCTGCGCTGTGTCGAGCCTGAAATCGTGGAGGCTGGAGACTGGAGGCTGGAGGCTGGGGCAATCTCTCCAGCCTCCAGCCTCCAACCTCCAGCCCCACTGGTCCTGACCCAGGCGCGCCACCCACTGCTCGATCAGTCGGCAGTGGTGCCGACCGATCTGTATCTGGGCGGCGACTTTCGCATTCTGCTGATCACCGGCCCGAACACTGGCGGCAAGACGGTGGCGCTGAAGACCACCGGCCTGCTGGCCCTGATGGCTCAGTCTGGGCTGCACATCCCGGCCGCCGAGCCGGCGCGCGTGCCGGTGTTTGGCCAAATCTTCGCGGATATTGGCGATGAGCAGAGTATCGAGCAGAGCCTCTCGACCTTCTCGTCGCATATGAGCAACATCATCCGCATTCTGCGTGCACTGGAAGATCCAACCGCAGACCACCGACCACCGACTGCCGAGGCAGCGTCCGACCAATCAGTCGTCGGTCGTCAGTCGCCTGCCCTGAGCCGCGTCGAAGGGTCGGTCGTCGATCCGGAGGAGCTGGAGCGGCTCAGCAATTGGCGCAAGGCGAAACCGGAGGAATGGAAGCCGCTGGAGCCGGTGTTCGCCGAACCGCGGCTCGCACTGGTGCTGCTGGACGAGTTGGGCGCTGGAACTGACCCGGTCGAAGGTGCGGCGTTAGCGCGAGCGATCATCGAGCGCCTGCTCGACCTGGGTGTGCTGGGCGTAGCAACCACACACTATGCCGAGCTGAAGGCGTTCGCCTACGCGACCGCGGGCGTGCAGAACGGCTCGGTTGAGTTCGACGTCGAGACGCTTGCCCCGACATACAAGCTGACGATCGGCCTGCCGGGGCGCTCGAACGCCCTGGCGATCGCGCGGCGGTTGGGCCTGCCCGAGGCGCTGGTCGATCGCGCGCGCAGCATGATGGCGCATGAAGATGCCCAGATAGAAGATCTGCTAGCTGGAATCCATCGCGAGCGCGAGGCGACTGCGCTGGAGCTGAAGCGCACCGAGGAGCTGCGCGACGACGCGGAGAAGTATCGCGAGCGACTGGCGGCCGAGCTGCACTTCTTCGAGCGCCAGCGCGAGGCCGAGTGGCAGGCCGCACGCGACCAGATCGACGACGAACTGCGCGAGGTGCGCGGCCAGCTACGCCGCCTGCGCGACGAGTTTCGCTCGGTCTCAGTCTCGCGGCAGTGGATGGAGGAGGCCGAAAAGCGGCTTCAGGAGGCGCAGAGCCAGATCAAGGAAACTGCTCAGCCAGCTCCCAAGCCGCGTGCGGCGATGGCGGAGCCCACCGCTCAAACACAGGCGCCGCGCCCCCTGCAGGTGGGCGATAGCGTGCTCGTGCGCTCGATCGGCCTGAACGGCGAAATTCTGTCGATCGACGAGGACGAAGGTACAGCCGAGGTCCAGGTCGGCGGCTTTCGCATGCAGGCCGATCTCTCGGAGCTGCGGCGCGAGACTAAGAGCGAACGCAAGACCAAGGCCGAGCCGGCACGCGCCGAGCCGCCGCGCACTAGCCTGCCGCCCGCCGATGTTGGTATGACCTTCGATATGCGCGGCTGGCGGGCCGGCGAGGTCGCCGACAAGCTCGACCGCTACCTGAACGATGCCTACCTGGCAGGGCTGCCGTATGTGCGCCTGATCCATGGGAAAGGAACGGGCGCGCTGCGCCAGATCGTGCGCGATACGCTGACGGGTCACCCGCTGGTCGCTTCATTCAGCGGCGGCGGGCCGGATGGCGGCGAGGGCGTCACGGTTGCGCGCCTGGTCGAACGCTAGATACAGTTTTGAGTTCTAACTGCTGAGTTTTGAGTTGCCCGAACTTACAACTCAAAACTCAGCACTCAGAACTCTGAGCATATATGCCGCAACCTCTCATCATCACATTACTGCTGTTCGCGCTCGTGCTGCCGATTTTAGGCGCGGTGGTGCTGCGATTGCTGTCACCGCGCCTGGCGCCGGGTCAGCTGTATGGCGCCGCCGGGCTGCTGCTGCTGGTGGTGGTCGCCAGCGTGCTGGCGCTGGCACGCGGCCACATCCCAAGCTTACAGATCGGTAACCTGTCGGTTCTGCTACCGGTGACGGCGCCCGAAGACTCCTTCCTTCCGCTTGTGCCCACCTCCCAGGCTCAAGAACAGCAGACGCGACCGGCAGTCGCGGCCGCTACGCCCAGGCCTGCCACGGCGCTTCCGATCGATACGCCAACCGCCGTGCCGGCCACCGCGACCGCGACCCAAACGGCCTCGCCCGAGCCGACTGCCGCTCCGAGCGCCACTCCAGAACCAACCGCGGT
>DATFXE010000290.1:0-6210 GCA_035258585.1 Roseiflexaceae bacterium
CTGGGCTGGGCCGGCGCTGTCGAAGATCAGCTGGTCCTGGGCGTCGAAGATCTGGACCCGCCGATTTCGAGTGAGCTGCCCAAGCGGACTTTGATCAAACTGCGGCTCCAGGCGCGCCCTGCGCAGCCGCAGGCTAACACCATCCCATCCGCCCAACTGCTGGTAACGATCCGCCAGCTGATCGGCCAGGCCATTCGCAGCAGCTTGCGGGGCGAAGCGATTGAACGCCGCGCGGATCAGCGCCGTCGCTAGCACGGCAACGATCGCTACCGCGATGAACGCCACCAGCGCATGCGTGAAGGTGAGGCGAGAACGAAGCGACTTCATAGGAGTATCGAGGACTGAGTGTTGAGGACTGAGGACTGAGTACTCCAGATTACTCAGTCCTCAACACTCAGCCCTAACTTTCGGCGAACTTATACCCGATCCCAAACACAGTCAAAATACAGCGCGGATTTGCAGGATCAGCTTCGAGCTTGCGGCGCAAGTTCTTGATATGCGCATCGATCGTGCGCTCATAGCCGGCATACTCGTCGCCTTGGGTCGCGTCGAGCAGCTGCGAGCGCGCAAGTGGCCGGCCGGCGTTACGCATCAGCGCCGCCAGCAGATCGAACTCGGTCGGCGTGAGTTCGACTTGCTGATCGCCCACATGCACGCTGCGGCGATCCACATCCAACGTAACACGACCTGCACGCAGGAGTGTGGCGGGCGCCAGCGCGCCGCTGCTGCGGCGCAGCACGGCTCGGGCGCGCGCCACCACCTCGCGCCCGCTGAACGGCTTGGTGATGTAATCGTCGGCGCCGATCTCCAGGCCGATCAGCATATCGGCCTCCTCGACTCGCGCCGTCAGCATGATGATCGGCACCGCCGACGATCGACGAATCTGCTTGCAGACCTCCATACCGTCCAGCTCGGGCAGCATCAGGTCGAGCACGATCAGATCGGGCTGGTGGCGGCGGGCGATATCCAGCGCCGCGCGGCCATCGTAGGCCGTCAGCGTCTCGAAGCCGGCCTGCCGAAAGTAGCCAACCAGACCCTGAACCAGCTTGCGTTCGTCGTCGACGATCAGAATTCGCTGTGCCATCATAGCCTCCGCCGAGCTGTATCCCTGAACGGATGTAGCTGATTGCCCGCTTCTAGTCTACCAGGTAATTGTGAATTTTGTGTGCGGGCGGCCGGAGTTTACGATTCAAATCTGATGGCACGATAGTTGCGGTAAAATATTCAGCATAGCTGCGTCGATCCGGTTGCTCTTCCAGTACTTCCATGTTAGGATAGAATTGGAAGAGTGGTCGCGTACGGCGGAGTCGCTTTTGCGCCGGCGCTCTCCATCCTTGTTGGCCAACCGCAGCGCAGCTACCTCTGGGACGTGGGGCATATCATTGAGGAGAACATGTGATGGAAGTAGCAGCGTGGCCGAAATGTCGCAAGTGCGGCGAAGGTGAGCTTGTACCGCTCTCTGATTACGGCACTGAAGGTGCCGCAGTAACCTTTAAAGCCTGGGTCTGCACGAATCCCAACTGTGGATTCAACCTCAAGATCCATAAAGGCAATTTGTATATCAATGAGCCGGTGAACGAGCGATCGACATATAACCATTAGATTGTTACGATGAATCAAACAGGCAGTGGCGGCGCCGAGAGTCAGGAAGATCAGCCTGGCCCCCGGCGCCCCTTCTTTCATTCTGGCGGCGAGCTCCTGCTCGCCTCGGCCTCGCCGCGTCGGCGCGAGCTGCTTGGCTATCTTGGCGTGCCATTCCGGGCAGTCGCCACCGACGGCGAAGATCGCGAACACCAGCCGCCAGACACCGTGCTGGCCACGCTGCCAGCCTGCCCAGTGCCGCTGGCCACGCACCCAACCCTGCTTGCGTGGCGCAAAGCCGATGCCGCTTGCGCCGAGTCGCCTAATAGTGTTATTATCGGAGCCGACACAATCGTCGTGCTCGACGGCGATGTGCTTGGCAAGCCGCGTGATCCCGCGCACGCGCGCACGATGCTGCGCCGGCTCTCCGGCCGAACGCATAGGGTGTATACCGGCCTGGCTGTTATTAGCCCGGAGAGACGAGACACGAGACACGAGATATCAATTGTGGTCTCCGGTCTCCGGTCTCCGGTCTCTGGCCTACAGCTCGATGTGGTAGCCAGCGACGTGATAGTGGCCGATCTGACCGACGCGGAGATCGAAGCCTATGTTGCGACTGGCGAGCCAATGGATAAGGCCGGCGCGTACGGCATTCAGGGCCTGGGCGGGCGGCTGGTGCGCTCGGTAGTGGGGAGCTACACATGCGTTGTTGGCCTGCCGCTCGTGGCGACCCACCGACTGCTGGCCGCAGCCGGGTACACGCAGCTGACCGACCCGAACGAAGCGTACTTGCGTTGGCTTGAGGCCCAGGGAAAGGAGCCGCTTCCATGCCCCCCAACCTTTCCGTAAAGCTGCTGATCGTGGATGACCATCCGCTGTTCCGCCAGGGCGTGCGCTCGGCGCTATCGGCATACGATGATATCGACGTCGTCGCCGATGCCTCGAGTGGTGAAGATGCGCTCGCCTGGCTGTCGTCCGCGCCGCCGAATCGCGAGCCGAGTGTGGTGCTGGTCGATCTCAACCTGCCCGGCATCAGCGGCCTGGAGCTGACCCGCCAGCTGCGGCACCAGTATCCAAGCCTCGGCGTGGTCATGCTGAGCATCCATGAGGGCGACGAGCATGCGTTCAACGCGCTCCAGGCCGGCGCGGCCGACTACCGCTCCAAAGATATCAATCCCAAAGATCTGGCCGATATTCTGCGGCGCGTCGCACGCGGCGAGTATGTGATCAACGATGTAGTCGAGAAGCCCAAGGTCGCCAGCCGGCTGCTCTCGCAGTTCCGCAGCCTGCCGCTCGACTACTCTTCATCGCCGGAGGCTGAGTTTGCGCTGTTCCAGCCGCTCAGCGACCGTGAGATCGAGGTGTTGGAGCGGATCGCGGCCGGCGGCAGCAACAAGGAGATCGCCGACACGCTCGGGATCAGCACGCAGACGGTCAAGAACCATATCTCGTCGATCCTGCGCAAGCTCTCGCTCAACGACCGCACGCAGGCGGTGCTGTACGCGCTGCGCCGCGGTTGGATCGAGACGCCCGATACCATCCGTGGCGGCGGCGCATCCGAGCCGCGCGAACGGGATGATGAGGAATAGGGATTCAGATATTGCAAAACATCAGAGGTGGGGGTGCGGGGCGGCTTTGCCGCCCCGCACCCCCACCTCTGGCTCACAAGGGTAGGTATGGTTCTATCCAAGTGGGGGTCTGGGGGCGACGCCGGGTACCCTAACAAAACGGACCGGCCAGTTTGGCCGGTCCGTTTTCACAACAACATGAGAAGCTTACGCCTCGTCGCCGTAGATCTCCTTGAGCAGACTTGGCTTCTTGGGCGGCGGCTGGTTCTTCTGGTCGCGGCGCCGCGCTGCCTCGGCCTGCTGGGCCTGGCTGGTCTGCAAGCGCCTCATAAAGCGATCGACCTGCCCGGCGGTGTCGACAATGCGCTGCTCGCCGGTGTAGAAGGGATGGCAGTGCGAGCAGATATCGACGCGCAGGTTCTGCTTGGTCGAGTGCGTCGGCCAGTTGGTCCCGCATGTCGAGCAGACGATCGTCGTCTCAAAATTTTTGGGGTGAATATTTGCCTTCACGGAATTTTCTCCAGGATGTACGGCGTGAAGCGGTGTTACGCCGTGTTGCTTTCGGTCGCCGCGGCGGCAGGCGCGGCGTAGACGCTCACCTGCTTCTGCGTGCGCGAGTAGGGCTCGAAGGTGACCACACCGTCGATCTTCGCATAAATCGTGTGATCGCGGCCCAGGCCGACATTATCGCCCGGCTTGATCTTGGTGCCGCGCTGGCGCACAATGATAGCGCCCGACCGCACAACCTCGCCGCCGTAGCGCTTGACGCCCAGCATCTTTGGCTTGCTGTCGCGCCCGTTGCGCGAGCTGCCGACGCCTTTCTTATGTGCCATATCGTCCTCCGTACAATTTTGCAGGTGGGGTTTGGAGGGGCCCGACTACCCTTTGGGTGCCCCCTCCAAACCTCTCCAGGTCATAAAGCTGCTCTAACTGACAATCTCGCTGATCGCGATGTTGGTGTACTGCTGCCGATGGCCGGTACGCCGGCGATAGCGCTTCTTGTTCTTGTACCTAAAGACGATAATCTTATCGCCCTTAGCTTCACCGAGCACCTGCGCCAGCACCTTCGCGCCCGCCACAAGCGGTGTGCCAATCTGCGCCTGGTCGCCGCCGCCGATCATCAGGACCTCGCCAAGCTCGATCTGGCTGCCTGGTTCGGCATCCATCAGCGCGACCTGGAGCACCTGGCCTTTCTCCACGCGGTACTGTGTCCCGCGGTCACGAATAATTGCGTACACGACACCGCTCCTCAAATACTATGTCGCAATACCCAGGCGGGAACGAAACAGTCCCCCGCATCCACTATCTCACACGAAAAGAGAGTGGGCCTGCCACTCTCTCGACGGAGTGCTCTCTTTGAACTGCGTAGTATTATAGCAAAGCAGCGCGGCGCTGTCAAATCGAGTCGTCAGTTGTCAGTCGTCAGTTGCAACTGACAACTGACGACTGACAACTATTCGATTGAGTAGAGCTGCATATCTTGCAGCCGCAGCCGCAGCGCCAGCGCGCCAGCCAGATTACGCATCAGCCGGTATCCGATCGCGGTGTCGGCATCGCACAGTGCCAGCAGATTATCGCGCGTAAAGGCCATGAGCCGGGCGCCGTGCGGCCCGGCGCGCAGCCGCGCCGATCGTACGCCGCCATCCAGCAGCGCCAGCTCGCCACAGGTCTGGCCCATCTGGAGGCTGGCGATCTTGCGCGGCGCGCTGGTCTCGTCGCCGATCGAGGCGGGATCGAGCCAGACTTCTACGGCGCCGCCGCCGACGATATACAGCTCATCGCTGCGCTCGTGCTCGTCGCAGATCAGATCGCCGCTGTCGTACGCGCGCATCTGCCCGATCGCCGCGAGCCGCGCCAACTGATCGGGGGTGAGACCATCGGCAATCTCGGAGCCGCTGAACACCTGTTGCGCGAACTCGATGAACGCCGGATCTTGTTGCAGGGCGCTGCTGTCCGGAACAATCGGGGCGCCGCCCGCGGTTGGCTCAGAGTTTCCCATCGTGGGCCTCATGTCTTGTCTTGCGAGTGCTGACGATCGAGACGAAATCGCCGCATTCAGTATACCATAGTCCGCTCGCACAGGTGGTCGTAGCAGCTTGTTCGCCCTGCTCCGATCGGGTACAATGCCCATTCCTTTAAGAAGGTTCATGGCAACTTTACAGCTTGTGAGGGTGGGGGTTTGGGCCGGGGCGCAGCCCCGGCCCAAACCCCCACCCTCACAAGACGACTGTTGCGTTAGGTGTATCGTGAGTAGTATCATCGATCCGGTGCGCGGCATGCGCGATGTGCTGCCGCATGAGCTGGCCCCGCAGCTTGCGACGACGGCGCGACTGGAGCGCGTGCTTGATAGCTACGGCTATGAGCCGATTGAGCTGCCGATCATCGAGCAGCGCGACCTGTATGGCCGCAAGCTGGGCGAGGAGCTGGTCGGCAAGGTCTACGAATTTAGCTTCAGCGGGCGCGAGCTGGCGCTGCGGCCAGAGTGGACCGCATCGGTGCTGCGCGCCTATGTCGGGCGCTTGCAGGATCAGCCGCTGCCGCTGCGGCTACGCTACGCCGGGCCGGTCTTTCGCAACGAGCGCCCGCAGCGCGCCACCTATCGCCAATTCACGCAGGTGGGGGTCGAGCTGATCGGCGGGCCGGCGCCGCGCGCCGACGCCGAATGCATCGCGCTGGCGTGTGCCGGACTCGACGCGGCCGGCGTGTCCGCGTATCGCGTGCGAGTCGGGCATATTGGTCTGGTGCGTGGCCTGCTGCGCGCGCTGGGATTGGCCGAGCGCACGCAGGGGCTATTGGCCTGGAGCCTGGAACGTATGCGCCAGCAAGGCATCGGCGCGGTGCGCGAGCGGCTGAATGCGGCCCACGGCGAGCTGCCATTCGACGCGGCGCTGCTCGAAGGGCTTGACGATCGCCAGGCCGAGGCGCTGCTGCTTGGCTCGCTCCAGAGAATCGGGGTCAACCTCGAGTTCGGGACGCGCTCGCCTGAAGCGATCGTCGGGCGGCTGGTACGCAAGCTGCGCCGCGAGGATCCGCAGCCACGAGTCGAGCGCGCGCTGGCCCT
>DATFXE010000291.1:0-20822 GCA_035258585.1 Roseiflexaceae bacterium
CCGCCGACGCCGGGCGGCTGCTGACGGTGAACTTCCAGCAGCGCTTCCGCCCGCTGATCGAGCGGGCGCGGGCCTTGATCGAGGCCGGTGAGCTCGGGCCGCTGGTGCGCGTACTGTGCATCGAGCCATGGTTTCGCACCGCCGCATATTATCGCAGCGCCGGCTGGCGCGGCACTTGGCGCGGCGAGGGCGGCGGGGTGCTGCTGAACCAGGCGCCGCACTCGCTCGACCTGCTGATCCACTTGGCCGGCATGCCCGTCAAAGTCTGGGGCTGGACGCGCACGCTGCGCCACGCGATCGAGTGCGAGGACAGCGCCCAGGCCATGCTCGAATACGCCAATGGCGCGCCCGGCTACCTGAGCATGAGCACGGTCGAGACCGGCCAGCAGCGGCTCCAAGTCGTCGGCGAGCGCGCTGCGCTGGAGCTGACGGGCGATCAGCTGGCTATCACACGCTTCTCGCCCTCGCTGCGCGACCAGATGCTGACTAGCCCGCAGCCCTTCGAGGCGCCAAAAACAGCGGTCGAAACGGAGGTCCTACCGGGCGACGGCGGCGGCCATCTGGCAGTCCACCGCGACTTGGCGGCTGCGATCGTCAGCCGCGGCAGGCCGCGTGTCGATGGCACCGAAGGGCGCCAGTCGCTGGAGCTGGCCAACGCGATCATTCTCTCCAGCTTCGCTGAGCGCGCGTTGGCGCTGCCGCTGGATCGCGCCGAGTATGATGCGCTGCTGGCCAAACTCAGACAAGGTGACAAGATGACAAGATGACAAGATGCGTTACTTCATGTATGAAGCTCATCTTGTCACTCCCTCATCTTGTCACCTTGTCATATGGAGAAAGCGATATGTCCGCTCAAGAGATCGGCTTCGCCATCGTCGGCGCCGGCATGGTCGCGCGCTACCACGCCACCGCGATCGAGCGGACGCCCGGTGCGCGGCTCGTCGCGGTCTGCCGGCTCGATGCGGCGCGGGCGGAACAGACCGCCGCACAGTTCGGCGTGCCGTGCCTGGCGGACTACGCGGCGCTCCTGGCGCGCGAGGACGTCGTCGCAGTGTGTATCTGCACGCCCAGCGGCCTGCACGCCGAGCAGACGATCGCGGCCGCGCGCGCCGGCAAGCACGTGCTGGTCGAGAAGCCAATGGCGTTGAGCCTGGCCGACGCCGACGCCATGATCGACGCCTGCGAGCGGGCCGGCGTGCGGCTGGGCGTGGCGCTGCAGCGGCGCACCGAGCCGGAGTTTCAGCATCTCAAGGCCGCCATAACCGCTGGCGAATTAGGACAGTTGGTGCTAGGCAGCGTCAGCGTACCCTACCTTCGCCCGCAGAGCTACTACGACAGCGCCGGGTGGCGCGGCACCTGCGCGCTCGACGGCGGCGGCGCTCTGATGAACCAGGGCATCCACCTGGTCGATCTGCTGCTCTGGATGATGGGTGATGCCGCCGAGGTGCGCGCCACGGCCGCCACGCTGGCACACACGATTGAGGTCGAGGATTGTGTCGCGGCGACACTGCGCTTTGAGAGCGGGGCGCTCGGCAGCATTACGGCCACCACTGCCGCAGCGCCCGGCTTCCCGCACCGCGTAGAGATCTATGGCGATCGCGGCGGCGTACAGATCGAAGGCGAGCAGGTAATCCGGTGGGAAGGGGCGAAAGCGCGCGGGGGTGAAGGGGCGCAGGGGCGACACATCGGTCGCCCCTTCACCCCCGCGCCCCTTGTAGAGGCAGGGGCCGGCGCCAGCCCTACAGGGATCGGCGCGGCTGGCCACACCCGCCTGATCGAGGATTTTGTCGCCGCCCTCCGCGGCGGGCGCGACCCGCTGGTGCCCGGGCGCGAGGGCCGGCGCGCGCTCCGGCTGGTGCTGGCGGTCTACGAGGCCGCGCGGACAGGACGGGCGGTGAGCGTCGAAGGTGGCGTCGAAGGCGTCGAATGAATTCGACGTTGGCACGCGAAACGCGATAAATCGCGTTAATACGAAGGAATGCCACCGTGCAACCTGCTTCAGCAGGTTTTTACTATCAGGGCGCGAATTCATTCGCGACCGTCTTCGCGCCCTCCAGGAGAGAGCAATGCGTTTCGGCTGCTGCGTCGATGTCGATCAGGTGTCTATTCTCGCCCAGGCAGGCTACGATTTCTGCGAGCTGCCCGCCCGCGCGGTGCGGCCGCTCGACGACGAGCCGGCCGCGCTACCGGCGCTGCGTGCGCTCGCGGCGCTGCCACTGCGACCCGAATCGTTCAACGTGCTGATCCCGCCCGATCTGCGGCTGGTCGGCCCACACGTCGATCGCGACGCGCTGCAGATCTACCTGCGCCGCGCGTTCACACGAATGGCCCAGCTCGGCGGGCAGATCGCCGTGCTTGGCAGCGGCGGCGCGCGGCGCATCCCCGATACGATGCCGCGCGCCGAGGCGCTCGACCAGCTTGCCGACACGCTGGCGCTGGCCGCGGACGAGGCCGGCCGCGCCGGGATCGAGCTGGCGCTGGAACATCTGAATCAGAGCGAGTGCAATGTCTTCACTTCGATCGCGGAATGTCAAGCGTTCATCGAGCAGCGCAAATTGGCCGGGCTGCGGCTGCTGGCCGACCTGCATCATATCGAGGCCGAGCGCGAGCCATTCGCACACGTCGTGGAGGCCGCCCCGCTCCTGGCCCACGTTCACGTCGCCGACGGCGGCCGCCGCGCGCCCGGTGTAGGCGGCTACGATTACGCCGGCTTCATGGTGGCGCTGCGCCTGGCCGCGTATGATCGCCGGATCTCGGCCGAGTGCCAGTGGGACGATCTGGCCGCGCAGGCCGCAGGTGCACTGGCGTTTATGCATAGCCAATGGGACCAAGGACCAACGACCAAGGACCAATGAGGTTCACGCCATCTGCCCTGCTGTTCGTCTTTGGTCTTTGATCTTTGGTCGTCTGCGAAAGGAACAACCATGAAACTTGCCTTCACCACCCTGGCCTGCCCGAACTGGAGCCTGGAGCAGGCAGTCGCCGCGGCGCGACAGTATGGCTACGAAGGGCTGGAGCTGCGGCTGCTGGACGGCGAGCTGCTACGGCCCGATCTGGATATCGAGGCGCGACGCCGGGTGCGCGAGCTGTGTACCGACGCCGGGCTGCCGATCGTCTGCGTCGACACCTCGGTGCGAATCGCCCAGCCCGACGCGGCCGCGCGCGCCGAGCAGATTCGCGATGGTCTGGCCTTCTTGGAGCTGGCCGCCGGCTGGGACGCGCCCATGATTCGCGTGTTCGGTGGGCCGCCGGCCGGCCTCGACCAAGCGGCGGCCCGCGACGCGGCGATCGCGTGCCTGGCGCCGCTGGCCGAGCGTGGGCGCGCGCTTGGCGTGGCCGTGGCGCTTGAGACGCACGATGCTTTCTCGGGCAGTGCGATCGTGGCCGACGTGCTGGCATCCACGCCGGCGAACGGGGCCGGCGCGCTGTGGGATACCTTGCACCCCTTCCGCGTCGGCGATACGCTCGATGAAATCCTCGCGCATTTGCGCGGCCGGCTGCTGCATGTCCACATTAAGGATGGCCGCCGGCCCGCCGATGGCGGCCCAAACTGGGATCTGACGCTGCTCGGCGAAGGCGAAGTGCCGATGCGCGACATTCTGGCGGCGTTGCGCGCCGATGGTTATGACGGCTGGCTCGCGGTTGAGTGGGAGAAGAAGTGGCACCCCGAACTGGCCGAGCCTGAGATCGCCCTGCCACAGCACGCCGAGCTGCTCCGGGAGTATCTAGCAGGTCTTGCGCCTACGTGAGTGGCATCTTTATGATTCACGCGAATTACAGGGCCGCCTAGCGGTGGTATATGAGCCTGCGGTAGCATGATTCTGTTGCTTTGAGTTGTTTGTCGTGTGGGCGTTCACCTGCGGGGCGAACGCCCACACGACGAACAAAAGACAGAAAAGTACCGCACTGCTACACGCGTCCGTCGATCAGCTGCGCGACGAGATTCAGGCGCCATTGCTGTCCGAATAATAGAGTTAGGACTTACGCGGTTGGCGTTTTAGCGGGGGTCACCCAGAGGGTAGATGGGGCCACAGGCCCCGAGAATCTTCATGTCCGCCCACCCCTGGCGGCTTTGCCGCCAGGGGTGGGCGGAAAGAGGAGTTCTGTGGAGGGCTTTGCCCTCCAAACCCCCCAACTGCGTAACTCCTAAGAGTTTGCAAGCTTGTCATCATGGAGCAAACCATGGCCGAAGCTACATTCACCCTCAGCGCGTTCGGCGATGAGATCGCCGACGATCTGGCGACCCAGCTCGATCTGCTGGCGTCCGAGGGGATCTACCACCTGGAGCTCCGCGGCGCGTGGGGCCAGAACGTGCTCGCGCTGGACGACGCCCAGCTGGCGCGTGCCGCGGCGCTGCTGCGCGAGCGCGGCTTTGGCGTCTCGGCGATCGGCAGCCCGATCGGGAAATCCGGCCTCGACCAGCCACCCACCTTCGAGCTGGATCGGCTGGAGCGCGCTATCGCCGCTGCCGATGCGCTTGGTACACGGCTGATCCGCGTCTTCTCGTTCTACGTGCCAGCGGGCCAGGCCGCGCGCCACCGCGACGAGGTGCTGGAGCGCATGGCCAGGTTGACGGAGCGGGCCGCGCAGGCGGGCGTCACACTGGTGCATGAGAACGAAAAGGGGATCTATGGTGACACGGCCGAGCGCTGTCAGGATGTGCTCGCGACGATCAACGCGCCCGCGCTGCGGATGGCATTCGACCCGGCCAACTTCGTGCAGGTGGGCGTGCGGCCGATGCTGGAGGCATGGCCGATCCTTGCCGAATACACGACCCACGTGCATATCAAGGACGCGTTGCTCGAAGACGGCTCGGTGCGCCCGGCCGGCGCCGGCGATGGCGAGATCCCCGAGCTGATCGCGGCCCTGCTGGCGCGCGGCTACCAGGGCTTCCTGACGCTCGAGCCGCACCTCAAGGTCGCCGGGCCATCCGGTGGCTTCAGCGGTGAGGCAGGCATGCGCGTCGCCATCCAGGCGCTGCGGACGGTGCTCAATCTTTCGGGGGTGCGGTTGAAGTATAATGAGCGCTGATCGATAATAATCCAGAACATCGGACGCAGCTATTATTTTTACCGCCAAGAACGCTACAATCTCGCGAAGGAAGGCAACATTTAACTTTCACACTATCTCAAACTCTTTGCGCTCTTGGTGCTCTTAGCGGTTCATAATGTTTTGAATGGAGTAACGCCATGATCGGCACAGACACCCTAACCGACACGCTGAGCGACGCCGATGTCCAGCGCCTGCTGGCCGAATCGCTCGATCCGCTGCCGCTGGATGGCAAGCGGCTAGTGGTGATCATCCCCGATGGCACGCGCACGGCGCCGATCCCGCTGATGTTCCGGCTGCTGTACGAACGGCTCGGCGCGCGGGTGGAGCGGTTGGACTACCTGATCGCGCTCGGCACCCACCCACCCATGCCCGAGGATGCGATCGAGCGGCTGGTCGGCGTCTCGGCCGCCGAGCGGGCCGCGCGCTATCCGAAATCGCGGGTTTTCAATCATCAGTGGGATAACCCCGACGCGCTGACGACGATCGGCACAATCGCTGCAGATGACGCGGCCGGGCTGACCGGCGGCCTGCTGAGCCGCGACGTGCCCGTCCGGCTGAACCGGCTGATCTTCGAGTACGACCAGATTGTGATCTGCGGCCCGGTCTTCCCGCACGAAGTGGTCGGCTTCTCGGGCGGCGCGAAATACCTGTTCCCGGGCATCGCTGGCGCCGAGATCATCGATTTCACCCACTGGCTGGGCGCGCTGGTCACCAGCATGCGCACGATCGGCGTCAAGGATACCCCGATCCGCCGCGTGATCCATCGTGCCGCCACCTTTGTCGACAAGCCGATCCTCTGCGTGGCAATGGTGCTGAAGGGCCACGATCTGCACGGGCTGTACGTCGGCCCCCACGCCGAGGCCTGGAGCGCGGCAGCCGACCTTTCCGCCCGGCTCAATATCGTCACGGTGGCGCGGCCGTTTAGGAGCGTGCTGGCCATGCCTGCGTTAATCTACGACGATCTGTGGACCGCTGCGAAGGCGATGTATAAGACCGAGCCGGCGATCGCCGACGGCGGCGAGGTGATCATCTACGCCCCGCATATCACCGAGGTTTCCTACACACATGGCCGCCTGCTCGACCAGGTCGGCTATCACGTGCGCGACTACTTTACCTTACAGCCCGGCCGCTTCGACCACATCCCCGGCAGCATTCTGGCGCACAGTAGCCACGTCAAAGGCGCCGGCGAGTACGACCCGGCCACGGGGGTCGAGACGCCGCGCATCAGCGTCACCCTGGCGACCGGCATCCCCGAGGCGCGCTGCCGCCAGATCAACCTGGGCTACGCCGACTACCGCACGATCGACCCGCAGCAGTGGGCCAATCGCGAGTCCGAGGGATTGCTACTGGTGCCGCATGCCGGCGAGATGCTGTATCGCGCTATCGCGCCTGAACTCGTCTGACAGCTTGGGAAACCCTGCGTAGATCTCTAGGGCGCGTCGATCATCCCCAGCACTTCCTCGGTCGGCGCGAAGTCAAAGCGCACATCGCCGATCTCGCCGCGCAGCTCAGCCACCAGCGCTGCCAGCGGCTGCTGGGCCGGCTGCTTGACCTTCCACTCCCCCCGACCCTGCTTCACGATCAGCTCGTAGTTGCTGATCACCAGCAGCCCAACCTTGCGGCCGCCGGCCAGCTGCGCCGCCGCCTCCAGCCCCTGCACCAGCGCCTGGTACACTGCCGTCGGCTCGGTGACACCTTTGGCGACCGCCAACGCCCCGGCGCGCCGGCCGAGCGGAGCCCGCAGCACCCACTGCGCCGGCCTTTTCCCGGCCGGCGAGCAGACCGCCAGCACCCACTCGTCGGCCGGGCGCGCCGCCGCCCGCCGACCCTCGGCCGTGACATAGGCGCGCGACGCGGCGGCGTTGGCGGCCTCGTCCACTCGCTCGTTGCGCGGGTCACCGGCGTGGCCTCTGACCCACTCGAATGTGATTTCGTGTGGCCGTGCCGCGGCGGCCAGCCGCTCCCACAGCGCGCGGTTCTTCTGGGGTGCACTGCCGCCAGCCCGCATGCGTTTCAAGCCCTCGATCACATAGGTCGAGTCGGCCCGCAGCGTCACGTGGCACGGCCGCTTCAAAGCCTCCAGCGCGCTGATCGCCGCCTGTAGCTCCATGGCGTTGTTGGTGGTGTCGGCCGGCTGCTCGCCGCTCAGCAGCTTCTCCTTGCCATCGTGTTGGAGGAGCGCCGCCCAGCCGCCCGGCCCTGGGTTACCGCGAGCCGCGCCATCGGTGGTGATCGTTACACGTGGTAGATCTGTCATCGCTTCCATCGTCTCATATTAGCCGCATCTGGTCGCCGGTGCATCATTATGTATTCAGAATTATGCCATACATGTGAAAACTTTTTACTACCCCGACGAGTTATCGAACATCTGTTTTCATACTTTTTACCTACGTAGCAAGAGCAATTTCGGGTATAGCCAGAATCACAAAATGTGCATATAATAGATTGTGAGTGTAAACTAGTGGCTTGCCACAGTGTTTCTGCTGGGTGGGGGTGCAGGGGGCGGCGCAGCCTCCCCAGCAATATCAGTGTGGTTGAGCACTAGCTGTCGTTTACTGCAATCTACAATCTGCAATCGCTAGAGGCTGTGTATGAGTCACTCGCGCCTACGCACCCTGTTCGCGCTACTGCTGATCGTCATTCTACTAGCGATTGTGCTGCTCGTTCCTCAGCAGATGATCGCCTCGCCAATCGCCGATTTCGCCGCCCCAATGCCGGCACAGGAGGCGCGGGCGCGAGTCAGGGCGGCGCAGCAGGCCGACATGGTGCGCAGAGAGGCGATCGCGCGCAACCTTGGCGCAACATCGGCTGCCTCGCTGCCGTTCGTGCAGAATGTATTCTTCTCGCAGACGAATCATCATGTCAGCAGTCGCACCGGCTTCCTGAATTACTGGCGCGAGAATGGCGGCGTGCTGATCTTTGGCTACCCAATCAGCGAGGAGATTGTCGAGAATAGCCGCGTGGTGCAGTACTTCGAGCGCGCCCGCTTCGAGTACCACCCAGAGAGCCCGGATGCGCAAGGGCGGATCCAGCTCTCGCTGCTCGGCCGCGAGTTGACCGCCGGCCGCACCTTCCCCGACGCCACGCCTGATATGGGCGCTCAGTATTTCCCTGAGACAAAGCATACGCTCAGCGGCAAGTTCCTGAGGTTCTGGGTCAAACGCGGCGGCCTGTCGATCTTCGGCTACCCGATCAGCGAGCCAATCGACGAGCTCAGCCCGAGCAACGGGCAGGTTCGCACGACGCAGTACTTTGAGCGCGCGCGCTTCGAGTATCACCCCGAGGCGTTGGACAGCTTCTACCACGAGCGCGAACAGGCAAACGGCATCCTGCTGGCCGGCCTGCACGAGATTCAGCTCAGCGATCTTGGGCGGCAGGCAGCGCAGCGCAAAGGGTATTCGTTCGGGGCCAGCGCTCAACTTGCGGGCGCGCCAGATTGGTCGCCGACGATCTGGAGTCGCCGGATCGACGTCGACCTGAATGCCCAGCAGCTGACCGCCTACGAGGGCGATACGCCCGTCTACCACGCGCCCGTCGCCACCGGCAAGGATGGCTTCAATACGCCGACCGGCTCGTATGCCATCTACAGTAAGTACCCGATCGAGACAATGACTGGCTCGGGCGGCGGTGAAACGTGGTATGTGCCCGATATTCCATTCGTTCAGTATGTTGTCGGCGGCGTTGCCTTACATGGCACCTACTGGCACGACCAGTGGGGCACCGGCTTTCGCCTCTCGCACGGCTGCATCAACCTGAACATCGACGACGCCGAGTGGCTCTATGATTGGGCCGACATCGGCACGCAGGTCGATATTCATTACTGAATCGCCCAACGGCGCTATATCTATCAGATATTTCCCAACATAAAATATCAGTAGGTAGAATCTATTGACTTGGTGGTGGACTTATGGTATGATATCGTTCCTAATCGCACAAAGCAGCACGTAAGCGCTCCAGGAGCCGCTATTTGGCGGCGTGTTCCGTAAGGAACCGGGGCGCTTTTCTGCCCCCGTGCGTATGCCGCAGGGTTCGAGTGGCCGAGTGGTGAGCAATGCCAGCCGACAACCGGGTTCTGATTCTCGACATGCGCGCGGCGGGGCGTAAACGGCTCGCCGTAGCACTCACTCGGCTCGGCTATATTGTTACTCAGGCCGAACATGTCGCCGCGGCACAAGCGATCCGGGAACGCGAAGCCATCCCAATCGTGATCGCGGAACTGCAGGATCTGGGCGATCAAGTCGCCGAGCTGCGCGCACGGCTGTACGGCAGCGCAATCATTGTCGTCGGCCCGCGCGCGCTGCCGGCCGCGTTGGCGGCGTGGCATGCCGGCGCCGACGCATACGTGCCGCGGCCGGTGCGTGAGGATGAGCTGGCAAGCGCGCTGGAACATACGCTGCGCACGCGCGCAGCGCGGGCGGCCGAGCTGGCCGAAGCGCGCCCCGATTCTTCGTCTCTGGTTGAGTTTCACAGTATGGCGGCCGAGCTAGCTCGGATGATCAATACCCCACTGATATCGCTACTGGGCACGATCGACTTGTTGGCCGAGGAGTTGCCGCCAAATCACCCCTCCCGCCAGTACGCCGAGGCGATTATCAGCGCAGCACTCCGCATTCGCGATGTCGTATGGATGCTGGCCGATATGGCGCGGCAGCGCGAGTAAACGCCAAGATACAGATCGCATGTCGCAAGGCGCAAGTCGCTAGCTCGCAGCCGTCATACGCGATACGACATGCGACCTGACGCTTGCGACCGGCGACCTGCGGCGTGCTAATTGCCGGCGAGCTGGCTTTGGCGCGCGCGGACGCGCGGCATGGTGCGGGGCAGATCCTGCTTGAGGAAGCGCAGCAGCGTATCGTTGAAGAGGTCGGCCTCGTCGAGAAAGGGGAAGTGGCGGCTCTCAGGCATCACCACAACTTCAGCGCTGGGCACATGGTCGAACAGATCGGCCTGATTGGGCCGCACGATCTCGTCGCGGCCGCCGTGGACTATCAGCGATGGCACAGTCAGGCGGTATAGCTCCGGGCGCAGATCGGTGCGCCACATCGAGCCAACCGCGCGTCTGAGGGTAGTGGAGCTGGATTTCACACTGTCGTCGAGGATCTCGTTGACAGCTGGGTCGTTGGTTTCGCCAAGGAACAGGCGAAACATATAGCGGCGGAACCAGGGCACGCGCGCGAAGGCGTCGGCCAGCAACGGGCGATCGGTCAGCTTGAGCAGCCAGGACAGTGAGTCGCCCACGATCGGCGCGCCGACCGCCACTACGCGGCTGATACGCTTGGGATGGTTGATCGCGGTCTTGAGCGCGACCATGCCACCCATCGAGTGCCCGACCAGCAGCACGCGATCGATTCCCAGCTCATCAAGAAAGCGGATCACCTGATCGGAATAGCTCTGGATGCTTTCGGTGGCCGAGTGGCGATTGGTATCGCCAAAGCCCCAGAAATCGAATGAGTAGGTGCGGAAATGCTCGGCCACTCGCTCGATCGTCGGGAACCAGTAGCGCCAGCTCCCCAGCCAACCATGCAAAAACAACACCGGCCGACCATGCCCGAAAACCTCATAGTGGACCACTTGTTGATCGACGACCATGATACTCATTGTGGTGCCCATCTGTTGGTTGAGAGCGGTTCTGGCAGCCTGGCGGGTAGTGAGGAACTACACTGTTACTATACCATAGAACCGTCGAAGCTCGTACGTAAGATATGGGTGTATAACCACCCCGAGACTGTTGTCTTTTACTCATGAACGTAGTTTTCAAGCGCCGTTGCTTGTCCGCGTTCGCAGAACCGAAAGATTGGATTCGCGCTCGTGCAGCGAGCGGCGCAGGCGCCATTGCAGCATCTCGATCTCTTCCGAGATGCCACGCAAGTTTTGCATCTCTTGCTCCAGCTCCTCCAGCAGTGCGCCGGCTTGTAGGCCAGCCATCACGCTGGCGCGATCCTGAGAGAGCGTCCCCACACGCTCCTGGATCGACGCAAGCAGACTCATCAGGTTGGCCCAGGCCTCGTTATCCTGGGCGGCGCGCTGCCGCACGCCATGCTGGCGGCCGTCCGCCCACTCTTTGATCTGGCCCTGAAGCTCGCCCAGACGCGCCTCCAACTGCTGCATACCACTCTCGGCGATCAGCGCCGCCTGGTGATCGACCATCTGCGCGCGGTTGCCGGCGTTGGCGATTTCGGTCAGCTGATCCTGCAAATTCGACAACGAAGCATTTAACTGGCCCTGGCGTATCGTCACCGCCTCCTGCTCGTTCAGCAGATCCAGCAGCATCTCGCGCAGCTGCGTGGTCTCGCCGGCGACGCGCGTAGCCTGCTGTTGCAGTAGGTGTGGCACAAACCAGAGCAGCAGCGCTAGCAAGGCCAGAACCATTATTCCCAATGCGACAAATAAGGCGTTCATAGCGAAACCTCCTGATCCATTCGATTATACGCAGTGCAGCGGGGCAGGGTCAATGCCGCGGATGACATATGGATTACACCCTGTTAGAATAAAGAACAGAGCATAGAGAACGGCAAGCTAGTTCATCAGAATGCGCTATCTTGTTCTTTGTTGCTTTGTGCTTTGTTCTTCCTTCGGCGTTGACAACTCGTGCATGCGCTCCTATAATGCTGCGGAAAGCCCCTGTGCTGGGCAGAGGAAAATATGTATGAGATACGCCAAGGTTTACACGCTGCTGCTGGCGGCGTTTCTTTTGGTAGCGCTACTCGCGGCATGCGGCCAGCCCGGAGCGCTGAGCGGCTCTGAGTTGTACGTGCCCGAGCTGATCGCCAAGGCTCAGGAATATAACGGCAAGCAGATTACCGTCAACGGCTATTACGTCAAACGTAACGGCGATCCAGCTGTCTCAGTGCTGGCCCCAGTGGTCAGCACACTTGACAATGGGTTGGATGCGCAGCCGGCTGGCGACGCGATCTGGGTCGATGGCTTTCCCGAGGCCGCGCTGGCCGGCCTGCACCAGCCCGGCGACGCGATCTACGGCCTGGTGCGGATGAGCGGCCAGTTCGACGCAGCCGGCGGCTACGGGCCGGGCGGCACCTACAAATACCAAATCCGCGTGGCCTCGGCGGAGCCAATCGAGCAGGTTCGCCGCACCGAGGTGCGGGTATCCGATGCATCACTCGGCGATGGCAAGGTCGCCCTGCCCGAGTTGATGAAGGACCCGGCCAAATACAACGGCCAGACGATCACCACCCAGGGATATTACTTCTGGAACGGGCTGATCTATGTTCTGGCTGAGGGTATCTCGTCAGAGGAAGACGGTGGCAGCCCCCAGCCGATCGGCAAGCAGATCTGGATGGAGGGCTTCCCGCCGGATGAGTCGGGCAAGCTGCACCTGGGGCCGGGCAACCCGCCCAGCTACGTCTGGGGGCTGGTCGAAGTCACTGGCTCATTCCAGAGCGGCGGCAACTTCGGCAAGGACGGGAAGTACACCGAATTCCTGCAGGCGACGGCCGCGAAGTCGATCGAGAATATAAAACGTTAGCAAGTTTGAACGTTTGAAGGTTAGAACGTTGGAATATCGGGCGGCAAAGGTTCTAACGTTCTAACGTTCTAACCTGAAACGGGGCGAAGGTGTACTACTTCATCGAGCCGATGGTCGAGAATGATATCGAGCGGGTTCAGGAGATCGAGCGCCGCAGCTTCAGCACGCCATGGTCGGCCAATACCTACCGGCACGAGCTGCGCCACCCCTCGAACAGCCGCTACGTTGTCGCGCGCGCCTCGACCACACCACCTCCGCCACGCAACGAGGGTGCGCCTCTGCGGCGCGGGCTGCTGGCCAGCCTGCTGCCGTCGCTGTTCGCCCCGCCGCCTGACCCGCCGCCCAGCCCCTTCCCGATCGTCGGCTATGGCGGCCTGTGGCTGAGCGTGGACGAGGGCCATGTCACCGCGATCGCCGTCACGCCCGAGTACCGTGGCCGCGGCATCGGCGAGTTGGTCCTGAACGGCCTGGTCGATCAGGCGCTCGCGCTCAACGCCGACATGCTGACTCTGGAGGTGCGCGTCAGCAACCTGGTGGCTCAGCAACTGTATTTGAAATATGGCTTTCGGCCGGCTGGCACGCGCCCGCGCTATTACACCGACAACAGCGAGGACGCGCTGATCATGTGGACCGAGTCGATCCATTCGCCCGGCTATCAGGATCGGCTGTACAAGCTGCGAGCACAGCTTTTCGAACGGCTGCGCCTGGAGGCCGGCGAGCCGCCCCCTGCGCCCGCTCCCGCCAGCACTCTGCCGCCGCTGCGGCCACCGCGCACCGCCGAGTAGAAATTGAGAATTGAAAATTGGAAATTGTGAAAAGCGCTGCACAAACGAGAGCACTTTCTCAATTTTGCATTCTCAATTCTCAATTCGGCTACACCTCCATCACCACCGGCAGCACCATTGGCCGGCGCCTGGTCTGGCCATAGAGGAACTCGCTGACCACGTCCTTGATCTTGCGGTGGACGAAGGAGCTGTCGGTTTCGGTCTGCCCATCGCCGGTGTGGCCGTTGAGCGCCTCCCGGACGGCGGTCTTGGTCGCCTCGATCAAATCGTCGGACTGACGCATATAGACGAAGCCGCGCGAGACCACATCCGGCCCGGCCACCAACTCGCCGGTGATGCGATCAACGCTGACGACCACCATCAAGATGCCGTCGCGCGCCAGCATCTGCCGGTCGCGCACGACCACATTGCCGACATCGCCGACGGTAGTTCCATCGACATACACATAGCCGACCGGCGCCTTGCCGGTGATCTTGCCGTAGTTCTGGCTGAACTCCATGATTGAGCCATTTTCGGCCAGGATGACATTCTCGGGCTGGAACAGCCCGCCCATGCCCAGCGCCAGCTTGCGGTACAAGACCATATGGCGGTAATCGCCGTGGAACGGCACCACGAACTCAGGCTTGAGCATCGCCAGCACCATCTTCAGCTCTTCCTGCGCCGCGTGGCCGGAGACATGCACGCCCTGCCCGCCGTAGATGACATCGGCGCCCAGCCGGAACAGGTTGTTGATCACCCGCCCGACCGATATCTCATTGCCGGGGATGGGCGTGGCCGATACCACGACCGTATCGCCCTGCTTGATCTTAACGTGCTGGTGGTCGCGGTTAGCCATGCGCGCCAGCGCGGCCATCGGCTCGCCCTGGCTGCCGGTGCAAACGATCGCCACCTGGTCGTCGGGGTAGTTGCCGGTCTCGTGTGCGCGGATCAGCGTGCCCGGCTCGACGCGCAGATAGCCCAGATCCAGCGCGACCCGCGAGTTGTTCTCCATGCTACGGCCCACCAGCGCGACTTTGCGGCCGTAGGCTTCGGCCGAGTCGATCGCCTGCTGCACGCGCGAGATATTCGACGCAAACGTGGCCACGATGATCCGGCCCGGCGCGGTGGCGAAGATGTTGTCGAACGCTTCGCCGACCGTCTGCTCGCTGGGGGTATAGCCCTTCGACTCGACCCGCACACAGTCGGTAATCAGCACCAGCGGCGAGCGCCGCCCCAACTCGGCAATTGTGGTCGTGTCGGTCGGTCGGCCATCCACCGGTGTATGATCGAACTTCCAATCGGTCAGGTAGACAACCAGGCCAGCCGGCGTGGTGATCCCGAAGCCGACTGTGTCGGGGATGGAATGGGCGACATGGAATGGCTCGACGGTAAACGAGCCGACGCTGAACTTCTCGCCTGCCTGGAAGCGCACCATTGTGGCACGATCGAGCAGGCGGTGCTCCTTGAGCTTACCGCTGACCATGCCGAGCGTCAGCGGAGTGCCGTATATCGGTGGAAAACCGAGATCGGCCAGCAGATGTGGGAGCGCGCCAATGTGATCCTCGTGCCCGTGGGTTAGCAAGATCGCCTGGATCTTATCCTTCTGCTCGCGCAGGTAGGTGATATCGGGCAGCACGAGGTCGACGCCCAGCATTTCGGCTTCAGGGAACATCACGCCGCAATCGAGCAGGACGATCTCTTCGCCGTATTCGAGCACCCACATGTTGCGCCCAACCTCGCCGGATCCGCCGAGAGGGATGACGCGCAATCTGTTCTTTGCCATAGATTGTTTGTGAAGTCGGTAGCCAGTCAGTTTGACAGCGGGCCCGTACTTCGCTCCTTTCTGTGTGGGCCGCGGCGACTTCGAGATATACACAATAGCCGGTCAGCGTGCAAGCACACGGCTTGCCAACGCCGGCCAGCTCTCCTGCATTGATCTCCGATGTCCGCCACGACCATTAAATAATGTAGACGTCCAATTATCTTCAGAGCCACCGCACTCAGGCAGCTCTTGTGACCCTATTTTAGGGAACAGCAGACAGGGAACAGATTACAGTGCCGCGCCTTCGGCGCCCGTTTCCCTGTTCTCTGTTTCCTGTTCCCTGTTTCCTGTTTCCTGGGGTAGTTCAGCACGCTCGCGAATCGCAGCCAGCAGCTCATCGCGATCCTCGACGCCGGCATAGATCGGCAGCTTGGTGCGACCGTAAGCCTGCGCATGCAGAAAGCGCAGCAGCGAGTTACGAATCTGCCCGGTATAATCCTCCCGAAGGATCAACTCATCCATCGGCTCATCCGACTCCTCATCCACGCGGCGGATGGCGCTGATGCCAGCCCAGGGCAAAACCAGGTTGACCCCGAGCGCGGCAAAACGCAGGCCATCCTGCGACGGCGTGTACGCGGCCGCCAGCTCTTCGCAGATATTCCAGATCACAAGCGGGGTCGCAACGATCAGCACCAGCATTAGCAGTGCTGGCACAAGCTGGCTGATCGACAGCCCTTGCTCGATGCTGGCGCGCAGTGTTCCCCAGAACACGACAGGGTTGTAGCTGATGCCCAGCGTCGAGCTGAATGTCCAGAGCGCAAAGACCCAGATGATCAGCGCTCCGATCAGCAGGATGAGCGCGGTACGGCGGCCGGAGGGAGAGATCCGATATGTTTTCATCTATCCGTTAAACGTTGTAACGTTCAAACGTTGTAACGTTCAAACGTGCTTAGAACATCGAAAGCTGCTCCATGTCCGGCTCATCCGGCTTGGCAGGCGTGGCAGGCTGACGTTTGGCAGCCTCACGCTCGGCCTGAGCCAGAAACTCAGGCAAGCGCCGGAAATCCGCCTCAATCAGCGGCCGGTTCTGTGCCTGATGCAGCGCGGCCGCCGGGTGCATCATCGGAACGATCAGCCGGCCGCCGATCCAGCGCGGCTGGCCGTGAATGCGCGAGATCTTCTCACCAGGAAACCATCTGGCCATCGAGAAGCGCCCGAGTGTGACGATCACCCGCGGGTCAATCGCCGCGATCTGGCGCTCCAGGTAGATCGCGCATGCCGCGATCTCTTCGGCCTCCGGGTCACGATTGTTCGGCGGGCGGTGCTTGACGACATTAGCGATGAACACATCCCGGCGTTGCAGCCCGGCCAGCGCCAGCAGCTCGGACAGAAACTGGCCCGCTGCGCCCACGAACGGGCGGCCCTGGCGGTCCTCGTTGAAGCCGGGCGCCTCGCCGATGAACATGATCTTGGCGTCAGCTGGGCCTTCGCCTGGCACGGCCTTGATGGCGCCCTGGTATAGCTTGCAGCGCGTGCAAACATTCACTTCAGCGGCGATCTGGGCCAGCTCGTCTGCTACGCTCACATTGGACCCTTTCCAGCGCTCATCCTGTCGCCAACATTATACCATATCGATCGTCGGAGTGGCTGGATCTGGGTAGCCAGAATCGAGATGCGGGCCGTCACTACTCATTCACATCTGGTCGCTGGGCCCGGCTGCCTGTTTTCCTGCTCGTCGCCGGCGGCTGGTCGCCCCATAGCTCATCGTCCAACTCATCCAGCGCGTGTGGGCTGGCCGCTTCGCGCTCGGCCGGATGATCGTCCAGGCCGGTCCAATCATGGGTCAGCTCGCGAAAGAAGGGGTTGCGCCGGCCACGACGCAACAGAGCAACGGGCTGCTGCCCAGCTTCATGCTCGGGAGGCACGTCATTCGAGCGTCTGCGGCGCAGCGTAAGCACAAGCTGGATGCAAAACAGTACAACGCCCACTCCCAGCAGCGCCAGGAGCTGCGTCATCGCAGGCGCACCTTCTGCCAGCGCCTGGACAAGCAGCACACCCAGCACAATACCACAGCCGAGCACCAAGCTTTCGATCAGGCTATTACGCATCGTCTTGTTCGATAGTGGTAACGTGACTAGCGCCGTTCTTCCTCAGGCCGTATCTCGCGTCCTTGATCCAGAGAATAATCGCTGTTGTCCTGATAGCTCGGCCGGGAGGCCTCGCGAACGATCACGCCCAGCTTGAGCAGCACAAAAAACACACCTGCGCCAATCGCAGCAAGTGCCACCAGCCCACACAGCGCGAGCAGTATCAGCGAAAGTGAGATCATCTGCCCTCCTCGATACAGCTATGCAAGACCCGTTCCACTCTCAGGCGATCGATGATGCCGCTATCGTCTGTGGTCGGTCGTCAGCGGAACGAGCAACGGATTTCCGCAAAGCTGTGCTAGAGTGCCGGTCAAGAATCCACTCACTCTCGCTTCGTGCCCGCGAATAACTGACCCACTATTTCGAGTAGATTAGCGGAATTCGCGGATCAATTCCCAATACTTGACCCGCGCTCTAGCCGTTCCCCAGGCGCTCCCACCAGATCACCGCGGCCTGCGCCGACAGGCCACGCGGCGCCAGGCGCCCGTCGTCGACCCGATCGAGCAGTTCATCGATCGCGGCGAGGATCTGGCGATCGTACTCAGGCTGGGGCGGTGTGCGCAGCCGCCAGCGCAAATCGGCCAGCGCCTCCTGCTGATTGGTGTAGCTCAGACGACTCGTCACCGGAACAAGCTCCAGCCGCGCGGCGATGCCGAGCTGATACAACGCGTTCAAGCATTCCAGCGCCCCCGGCAGCGGCAGCCGCGGCACGCCGTACAGCCGTTCCCAGAACGGGCTGACAAATGACGACGGATGCCGAAATGCCAGTAGCAGAAAACATGCCCGGCTTGCAGCCGCATCCATCGCCCGCAGAAATGGCTCGATCTCGCGAACGCCATACAACACATGGGCGGCAATCGCCACATCGCAGGGTGGAACATCTATGTCCGGCCAGGCGCCCGCAACCGCATGCACATTCGTCAGCCGCTCATCGGCCAGGCGCCGTTCGAGCTGCGCGCGCATCGACGGCGACGGCTCGACCGCGAGCAGCTCGGCGACGGCTGCGGCGAGCAGCGGCTCATAACGGCCGGTGCCGGCACCAATATCGATCAAACGGTCGCTCGGCCGCAGCAGCGGGAGCAGAAAGCGCATGAAGCCATCCGGCTGCGGGGCGCGCTGGGCCGCCGCCGCAAAACGATCGGCCTGCCCCGACCAGCAATCGGGCTGGGCGACAAAGCCGGGCAGCGTGGCGCTTTCGGCCTGGTTGCGCTCCTCGTCATACATGCGCCGCCAAATCGCCAGCCAATCATATCCGCCGGGGCTGTAGCTGTCTTCGGCCATTGCGCCTACCTACGGCAACCTTGTCTTACTGCCCTCTTATACCACCGAGTTATAGGACTTAGGGATCTGGAAAATCTAAATCATCCCTGGGATGTTTTGAAATTTCTGAGTCCCTTACGCGATCGCCGCTTTGCCGTTCGGCTGAGGAACCCTGAGCCCGCCTGCCCTGAGCGTAGGCTCCCCTGAGCTTGTCGAAGGGTCGAAGGGTCGAAGGGCTCACGACCAAGCCTGCGTTCGCTCTGCTCGTTCCTATTTCAAAGGTATTATACCGCAGGAAGGAGCCCAGCGCCTGCTAGTAGAACGATATGGAGCTGGCAAAGGTCGCGCAGCAAGCATGCGCCGCAGCGGCAATGGCGCCACGGCAGCGTGATGTATAACTACGATCTGTGGTATAATACCAGTTAAACTTTCCACTACTACATGCTCACTCACTTTGTTCGCGCCGTCGCATATCCCTGCGCCAGCTTGCCGAGCTCCGGCTCATCCTGGACAACCCTGCTAGACAAGGTTCGAAGCCACTTTACACTTTGCGGGTGTAAAGCAAGAACCGTCTGTGTGAAACCTTGTTGTATGGAAAAGCGATGACGTCATTACCATCAACACGCGATCTCATCCAAATGGCCCAAGCAGCCGGCTATCAGATCGTCACAACACAGCAACTGCGGGCAAATCGCTGGCTACTCACGCTATCCGACTCAACTGGGGCTACGACCCTTGCGCTTATCCAGGCGCGCCCACTGATCAGCGCTGCCGATGTACAGGATCTGGCTGAGCTGGCACGGCTTCGACGACCCGCATACGCCGTTCTATTGGCCTATGGCGGCACGTTCAGCCCGGCCGCCCAGCGCACGCTGGCCGAACTGGGAGACGATCAGCTACGCCTATGCACCTCACTACCGCCAGCCGCGCAATCCGACCCCGAAGGGCCTCGCAATGCCAACCCCGCGCTGCGCCCCATTCGATGATATGCCTCTTGTGCTACAATATGGCGCATGAGCAAGCAGCTACCACCTGCTGTCCAGTCGCAGCACATTCTGGACTTCATCAGCCATAGCGCAGCGCAGACGATCCGCGTTGGCCAGCGCCTCGGCGAGCTGATGCGTCCGGGCGACTTAGTGGTCGTGCTTGGCGATTTTGGCGCCGGCAAGACACACCTGATCAAAGGCATCGCACAAGGGCTTGGCTCGACCGATCTTGTCAACAGCCCGAGCTTCGTGCTCATCAACCAATATCGCGCCGGGCCACGCTTCGGCGGCATGCCGATCTACCACGCCGACCTGTACCGGATCGAGGACCCCAACGAGCTGGCCGCGATCGGCATCGAGGAGGCCTGGTCGGGCGCCGGCGTCTGCCTGATCGAGTGGGCCGACCAGGCTGGCGAATGGCTGCCGCAGGAACGGCTAGCCGTGCATCTGCACCACCTGAGCGAGACCAAGCGCGTGCTGCGCTTCGTGCCCCATGGGGAGCGCTACGAGTCGCTGCTGGCCGAGTTCAAGAAAGCCGCCATCGCATGAAGTTAAAAGTGAAAAGTTGGCGACCTTGCAACTCTTAACTCTTCACTTTTAACTCTTCACTCTTAACTATGCTGCTTGCGATCGACACATCCACCATCCAAACCGGCCTAGCCTGCTATGACGAGCATGGCCTGCTCGGCGAGTGCACCTGGCAATCTGGTCGCGACCACAGCGCCCAGCTGCTGCCGCAGCTCAGCCTGCTGCTGCGCCACCTCGGCCGCACGCGCGACGATATTAGCGCTGTGGCGGTCGCGCTGGGGCCAGGCAGCTGGAGCGGCCTGCGCGTCGGCATGAGCACGGCCAAAGGCTTCGCGCTGGCGCGCAGCGTACCAGTGATCGGGGTAGGGACGCTCGACGCGCTGGTCTACCAGCATGAACGCCCAGGGCTGACGACCATTCCGTTGATCCGGCTGGGGCGCGAGCGCTACGCCAGCGGAACCCCGCCGCCCCATGGCGGTCGGCGCCGCTCGATCCAGCCGCGCAATGTCACATTGGTGGAGATAGCGGCCGAGACGACTGGTCGCGCACTGTTCTGTGGTGATGTCGATCTGGATGTCCAGGCGGCACTGCGCGAGCGGCTCGGAGCGCGCGCGCTCTTTCCCACGCCGGCCGCGAGCGCGCGCCGGCCCGGCTACCTGGCCGAAGTAGCCTGGCAGCGCCTCCAGGCCGGCGATACCGACAACCCTGCAACGCTGGAGCCGATCTACCTGGGCCAGCCAGTCCGGACGAAACCGTTAGCAAGTTAAAACGGTAACAAGTTATAGGACTTGGGCAGTTGGCGTTTTAGCGGGGGTCACCCAGAGGGTAGATGGGGCCGCA
>DATFXE010000292.1:0-6448 GCA_035258585.1 Roseiflexaceae bacterium
CTCGCCCCACCCGCTGCCAGCGCAGTCTGGAGGTTCTGCATCACCTGTTCGGCTTGTGCTCGAATGTCGCCCTTCCCAACGATCGCCCCGGCTGCGTCGACGGCGTTCTGCCCGCCGATATAAACAGTTTTTACCGCGCCGGTGACGACGACCACGTTGCTAAAGGCGGGGTTCTTTGGCAGACCGTCGGGGTTGAGATATTGAACCATCCCAGCTTGGGCTGAGCGCTCTGGTGTATTCGGCATCGTAGTCTCCTCTCTTCTCCTATACTTTGTCTCCGCAATCGCACCCAACCACTATCAGTCGGTCATCGGCTACGCTTCGGCCTGCTTGCTCATGAGCTCGGTCAATCGGGCATAATACGCCGGGTCGCCGGTCTTGAACAGACCATACCATGCTTCCAATGTGTCGTGCTGGTATGCGCCCAGCCGCTTGAAGATCTGGTAGGCAAACTCAATCGGTGCGGTTGAATTAGCGGTGATCATATTGCCATCGGTGACGGCCGGCTGATCCTGATACAAGGCCGATCCGCGATAGTTCGTCGCCTGGATATACTCGCGTGCGTTGCTGGTGTGCTGGACCGTGTCCAACAACCCCGCACGCGCAAGCCCTGCGGTGGCGCCACAGATCGCCGCCACCGGCACCCCGGCCGCAAGAAAGCGCCTCGCATGCTCAAGTACCTCGGTGTTCTGGCCCTGGTCCCATGTGTCGCCACCGGGCATTATCAGCATCGCGCTCTGCGACGGCGCAAGCTCCTCGAGAGTCATATCCGGCAGAATGGCGACGCCGCCGCTTGTCCGAACCGGAGCCTTGCTGACACCGACAGTCATTACACGAAAGCGACCCGATGGTGCGTTGTTCAGGCCGGCAATCGCATAGCCCGGCTCCCAATCGGCGAGAGTATCGAATACGTATAGGTGAACGATTTGGTGCTGCATCTCTTGCTCCTTCTGTGTGGACCCTGAAGCTCCACGCGGCTCTACTACTCGATCCCTTGAAGTATATCACGCAAATAGGATATAATTCGCCCTAATAATTGAGAGGATAGCCATGTATCATCCGACAACCCGTGTCTTGACCGTGCTCGAAATGCTCCAAGCCCGCCCGGGCCTGAGCGGCGCGGAGCTTGCGGCGCGCCTGGAAGTCGATCGCCGGACTGTGCGGCGCTATATCACCATGCTGCAAGACCTCGGCATCCCGATCGAGGCGACACGCGGGCCATATGGCAGTTATCGTTTGCGGCCTGGATTCAAGCTGCCCCCGCTCATGCTGACCGATGACGAGGCGCTGGCCGTCACGCTCAGCCTGATCGCCGCCCGCCGTTCTGGAATATCTGCCGATGCTGCGGCGATCGAGGGCGTGCTGGCGAAGATCGAGCGAGTCCTGCCGGAAGCGCTGCGCTCGCGGGTGCAGGCGGTGCAGGAAGTCGTCGCGTTTCAATCGGCGCCCGCAGCGCCGCAGCCCGAAAGCGCGATTGTTATGGCGATCAGCACAGCGGCCCAGCAGCGTCGTCGCGTCCAACTGCGCTACCGCTCGCATGGTGACGAGACGGAGCGACGTTTCGACTCGTATGGTCTGGTTGTCCACTGGGAACGCTGGTATACAGTCGGCTGGTGCCACCTGCGGCAAGCGGTGCGGGTCTTCCGGCTGGATCGTGTGATCTCGGCCGATCTGGTGACGGAAACATTCACGCGCCCGCCCGATTTCGACAGCCTTAAGCACGTGCTGGAGAGCCTGGCCATGGCTCCATGGGGTTGGCCGGTCGAGGTGCTGCTGGAGACAACCCTGGTCGAGGCGCAGCGACGTATCCCGCCCGGCAACGCGTTTCTCGAGCAGACGCCACAGGGAGTCGTGGTGAGCGCGCAGGTCGATCGTCTCGAATGGCTGGCGCGCAGCCTCATGACTCTGGAGTGTCCATTCGTGATCCGCCGCCCGCCCGAGCTGCGGGCTGCCCTGCGCCAGCTCGCGGCCGAGGCTGCGGCTATGGCTGAGCGAGAGGAGACGCCGATTTGACAACAGTGGTTTCAGCTGGACCTGCGGGGGCTGGAGGCGTTTGCCGAGGCGAGTCCAGACAGTTGACCAGCGGAGCGCCTGGATGGGGAAGCAAATCGGGCTGCGCATTGGAAAGGAGCAGGTGATGGCGCGAGTGTGTGTGTTCGATGTGAACGAAACACTGCTGGATCTGAAGGCGCTGGACGCGGACTTCGCGCGCGTCTTCGGCGATGCGAGCGTGCGGCAGGCCTGGTTCAACCAGCTGATCCAGTCGGCGCTGGTCGCGATCGTGACGGACGCCTACGCGGAGTTCGGCGCCATCGGCGGCGCGGCGCTTGAGATGACCGCGGCTCGCCGCGGCATTGCTCTGGCCGCTGCGGATCGCGCGCAAATTCTGGGCGGGATACGGACGCTGCCGTCGCACCCTGAAGTGCCCGAGAGCCTGGCCCGCCTGCGGAGGGCTGGGCTGCGGCTGGCGGCACTGACGAACTCGACCCTCCAGGTTGCCAAGGATCAGCTGACGCATGCCGGTCTGGCCGACTACTTCGAGCAGATCCTGTCGGCCGATATGGTGCAGCGCCTGAAGCCGGCGCCCGAGCCCTACCGCATGGCGGCGGAGCGCATGGGCGTGGCGATTGGCGAGATGCGGCTGATCGCGGCGCACGCCTGGGACATTGCTGGGGCGTTGCGGGCGGGCTGCGCTGCCGCCTTCATCGCGCGCCCAGGGATGGTGCTCGACCCACTGGCGCCGCGACCCGACATCGTCGGCGCCGACCTGCGCGAGGTAGCGGGCCAGATCCTCGCGGTGGAACTGGTGTGAGCATAACGTAGCTGGCACTCTGGTTCCGTAACGATCGCGGCATCGCGCAGCACGTGGCGCGCGTAGCGGTAATCACGAATTCTGGACACCTCTGCATCCTGGGTGTCGCCTTGTGTCAGGATAAGAAGCTGTAACTCTTTCGAGGATTGCCATGCCTCTGCATCCACGACCCCGCGTAAGTGCGATGCGCCATCGGCCAAGCAAGCTCGCCGCCTGGGTGCTGCTCGCAACCGTGTTCCTGGCGGCTTGTGGTGGTTCGGGAACTACGAGCGGCAGCGCTGCAACCAACGTCCCCGCCAGCGTCGTCACCACTACCCCAACGGTTGCCCACGAAGCGACGGCCGTGTCCAAGGCCACCGCTGCGCCGACATCGACCGGCACAATTGTGGGCATGGTCACCGATAGAGCAAGCGGCGCGCCGCTCGCCGGCGTCTACATTGTCGTCGGCTACCAGGGCCTGAAACTGTCCACGATCACCGGGGCTGACGGGCGCTATGCCGTCAACAACGTGCCGTCCGGCCAGCCGGCCGACGTATTCGGCTTTGCGGGCCGTGGCTACCGCTATCACAACAGCATCTACGACGACAAGCTGAAGATCGTGCTCAAGCCGGGAGAGATCTATACCTATGATTTCACCACGTTTAAGCTCAACGACCCCGCCGGCGCACCGCAAGTGAGCAACCCGTCGATCTCGCCGGAGGCCGCAGCGCCCGGCCAGGAGGTTACATTGAGCCTGACGGCGCGCGGCGGCAAGGGCGGCCTCTCCGACGAGGTCATTGCGGCCAGTCCGCAGCTTGGGCGCCTGGCGCTCCTGGTGCCGGCAGGAGGTGACACGTATAGCAGCTCGTTCACTGTTCCCACAGGCACCTCGCCCGGTGACTATGAATTTGCCTTCTTCGCCGCGAGCAACGAATGCTATGATAACGCTGACTTCCCCAAGCTGACGCTGCATGTCACACCTTGAACTTGATGTTTTTGGATCGAAGGGGCCAGGGAGCTGAGCGCCGGCGATGAACGTGCAAGCCAATAACCATGGTGTCCAGCGCTACCGGTCGATTGGTGTGACCCTGATACTGCTGGCATTCCTCAGCGCCTGCTCAGCGCCATCTTCACCCGGTTCGCTGGACGGAACCGCCACCGCGCCGACGACGACGGGAGCGGTCACGCCGCCACTGTCGGTGGTGACGCCACCTATCTCCGCATTGCCTGCCGATACGGCTGTAACCGTGCCAGCGGGCTACCGTGCCGAGATCTACGCCCAGGGTCTCGCGCAGCCCACAGCGCTCACGCTTGGGCCAGATGGCTATCTGTATGTGACCCAACTCTCGGGAGAAGTTGTTATAGTGGATGGTCCAGGCGCCAAGCCACGGGTCTACATCAGCGGGCTGGAGCGGCCGCTGGGTCTGGTCTGGCGCGGCGCGGATCTGTATGTGCTCAGCCAGGGCACGCTCAGCGTGTTCCCAAACAGCGGCGTCACGCCGGGCAGGCGCCGCGATCTGCTCACCGGTATTCCGACGGCGGGGATGCAGAACAACAACCTGGTCCTGGGCCGCGATGACTGGCTCTATCTGGGGATCGGCAGCCTGTGCGACCACTGCCGCCCGGATAATCCGATCAGCGGACAGATTCGGCGCATACGGCCCGATGGCTCCGGCTGGCAGACGTATGCGACAGGTCTACGCAATCCCTTCGGCCTGACGGTGGGACCGGATGGCACACTCTGGGCGACCGATAATGGGCGCGAGGACTTGCCGCCCGGACTGCCACCGGAGGAGCTCAACCGGATCGTGGGTGGCGGCGACTATGGCTGGCCGCGCTGCTACGGCGACCGCGTCCCCGACCCGCAGGGCGGCGGCAACGCAACGAACTGCGCCGCGACGATCCCGCCGGTGGCGACGTTCCCGGCCCACTGGTCGCCGGTCGGCCTGGCGTTCTACACGGGCGGGAGATTCACGCCGGAGGATAATGGCGCGCTGTTCGTCGGCATGGCCGGCGCGTGGGATCGCTCTGTGGATCACGGGCGCCGGATCGTGCGCGTACGTCTACGGGACCCGGCGCCTGCCGAGACGAGCGACTGGTCGAGTGGCTGGGGACGTCCGATCGGCTTGCTGACGGCGCTCGATGGCGCGTTGCTGGTCGCTGACCTGGACCGTGGCACCGTCACACGGATCATGTGGTCAAGATGACGTGCCGTCACATGAAGGCCAACGGCAAGCTGGCACCCAAGGTCTTTAAGCTCGCGAAGAAGCGGCTGCGCCCACGCGAAACGCTCAGTCTGCCAAAGCGCCATGCGTTTCGTCCGCTCAGCACGCGCGTCTACTACCCCGGCCGGCACGCGCTTGAGCTCCAGATCAATCGGCAGCGCTGGGGCTGGCACGAGTTCGAGCTGGTGATCGAGCCCTAATTGAGCGTTCAAAGGCCGCGCAGCTTGTCCGGGTTGCCGATCACGCGGATCCCGCACACCGCATAGACCTCGGGGTGCGACACCGAGCGCATAGATCAGATAATCGTACTCCTGCGATTGTACGCCGCTGTCGGTCTGTACGTCAACGCAGCGCCGCGCGATGTCGATGCGCGTGATGGTGCCGCGCACGAATGTGACTCTGGCGCCCTGGAGGATGCTGGCGATCGGCCGCTGCCCGATCGGCCGGTTCGCCGCTAGCTGGTGCAGCCGCAGCCGCTCGACAAAGATATCCGCTGCGTTGACCAGCGTGATGGCCACGCGGCCGTGTGCCACCTCACTCTTCATGCGGCCGGCCAGCCGCGCCGTCGCGAGCAATCCTGCCTAGCCGGCGCCAAGGATAACGACCCGATCAGGGTGCTGTGTCATGGTTTCACCTCATGGGTGATGCAAGCTCGTGTTTCCGTTCAGAAGGTAAGACCAGGATGCACTACGGGCTGTGACTGCACGCTCCGCGACAGCACAGGCTGCACGGGACGACCTCTGACTGCGCTTGCTCCCCCCTTGACTTTGACGTAACGGTAAGGGATACACTCCTGCTGTATCAAGCGTCTCGCGAGCGCCGAACGATGTCTATGACAGCCATCACGAGCTAACACGCGGAGGATTACCTTATGCAGCCGACAAGTGAGCAAACCACCAGCGCGGCGTCACAGCGCGCCACGGCTAGTCGCTACTATCAGGTGGTGTTCATCTGGATGAAGGACCCGGTCACGTTCGGCCGTTATGCCGCGCTGCTGGAGCCAGTGGTGCGCCCGTACGGCGGGGGCCTCGAGCGCAGGCTGGTCCCCGACGCGATCTACGCCGAGGGGATGCCCAAACCGGATATCGTCAATAGTGTCTTCTATGACAGCCGCGCTGCGTTCGCGGCGTTCGAACAGGACCCCGAGTTCGCCAAGATCGTCCATCTGCGCTCCGAGTCGATCGACGTGGCTGCGGTGGCCGGCCTGCCGGCCGGTGGGGAGGTGACCCAGACGGATGTGGGGAGCCGTTTGTATCTTGTGGAGCTGGCGCGCTTTGGGCCGCAGGGAGCGAAAGGTTATCAGAATTATGAGGAGCAGGCTGAGCCGCTGATGCGCCGCTACGGCTACCATGTCGAGCGGCGGCTGGCGCCAGATTCGGCGTCAGGCTTTCCGTTCCAACCCGATCTGGTCAAAGTGGCCTATTTCGACACC
>DATFXE010000293.1:0-3365 GCA_035258585.1 Roseiflexaceae bacterium
GGGTCGTGCGTGCGTTGCATCGTGGCGAGCATCTGGATGAGGTCGATGCTGCATTGAAAGGTTGAACCTTTCGCTACACGCCTTTCTTTGATACTGCTGGCTTACTCAGATGGGAGGTTTGGAGGGCTTTGCCCTCCAAGAGGCTTTTGTTTTGCTTCTCGTGCGGGCGGCTTTGCCGCCCGCACGAGAAGCAAAAGAGAAATTTTTCGGGGGCCTGCGGCCCCCGCACCCCCAGCTAGCGAGTTTGCCAGCAGTATCTTCTTTATGTCGCGAAGAACGCCGCTGACGGCAGCGTCGGCGTCAGCCGCGCCAGCAGCGGGGCGTCGATTGCCACGCCAGCTGACTCGAGCGCCAGAAACAGCGCCCCGACCGCCGGCTCGAAGCGGCTGTCGATAACATGCACATCCGGCGCGACATCCCGCACACGCGCGGCCAGCGTCTCGGCCAGCAGGCGCCCAGGGTGGCGCAGCACACCGCCAGCCAACACCAATGTGAACGGCACACGCTCGATCCCGACCTGGCGCGCGGCGACCAGCGCATAGTCTCCCAGCGCCTGGCCGTGCTCGATCGCGATCCGGCGCGCGGTCGGGTCGCCGCGGGCCGCCTCGTCCAGGAGAACGCGCGCCAGCCGCCCTACATTCGGCGGGGTCGCGCCGCGCGCGGTGCAGGCGTGCAGCACCTGTTCCAGGTGCTCGCAGCCGTAGAACTCGAGCACCCGCGCGGTCAGTGCTGTCGGCGGGTCGATCGCCAGCTCGGCGCGCAGGACGGCGCGCAGCAGCCGGTGGCCCAGCTCGTTCGCGCCCAGCGGCTCCAGCCAGAAGCTGCCATGCCAGATCCGGCCATCGAGGCCGCGCGCGCCGATGGCGATACCCGTGCCGCAAACAACCGACACGCCCGCGCCGTCGGGCGCGCCGGCCCACAGCGCGCCAAGCGCGTCGTTCACCACTTTGATCGTGCGCCCAAACCCCAGCCGCCGCATCTCGCGCTCGAACAGCGCAAAATCCTCAGGCCAGTCGGCGCCGGCCAGGCTGTACGCGCCGAACTCCAGGTCGGCCGCCTGCGCGCCTCCCGATGCCAGCGCCGTCAGCACCGCGCGCTCGATCTCGGCGATCGCACCATCTGGCCCGGCGTCAGCGTAGATATCGCCGCAGCCGCCGCGCCCCGCCCCGAGGATCGTGCCGTCCTGGCGCGCGAGCAGCGCGATCGTCTTGGTGTTGCCGCCGTCGACACCAAGGATGTAGGTCATTGATCGTCCTTGAAGATAGCGATTGGGGATTAGAGATTGGCGATTGGGAGTTCCTAATCGCCAATCTCTAATCCCCAATCGCTGCAAAAGCTACTTAAGCAGCCGCTCCGGCAGAAATTCGCGCAGCGCGGCCGCCATCTCGTCGTAGATCGCTTCGGCTTTGTGCAGCGAGAACACCAGCGGGTTGCTGGCCAGCGCCTGGATGGCCTCGCGGCGCGTGCCGCTCCAGGCCGCCTCGGCCGCCAGCGCCTGGTACTCGCCCAGCATCTTCAGCAGGCCCACCACATGGCGCGGCATATGGCCCTGCGCGATCGGCGCTACGCCGGCCCGATCGACATACCCCGGCACTTCGACCACCAGATCATCCGGGAAGTCGGCGATCGCGCCGCGGTTGGGTACGTTCACTGGCCAGACCTCCCGCCGATCGTTGAACACGGCGTCGATCACGTCGATCGCCAGCTCCAGCTCGTGGATGCCGCCGCGCGACCGGCGCGGGTCCAGTTCGGGCGCGTCCAGCTGAGCCTGCTCGCGGTAGTGCCGCCAGTAATCCGGCACCGCCGCCATGATATCCTGCGCTCGCGTGGTGGGCTTGGCCTGCAGCTCGGCCAGCACCTCGTCCTTGAAGTAGTAGTACTGGAAATATTCGGCCGGCAGCGCGCCCATCGCCGTCGCCAGATGCAGCAGGCGCAGCGCGTGCTTGCTGGCCGCCGGGTCGTCCTTGTTGCGCTCGTAGGCCGCGCGGACGAGCGGCAGCATGTCCTGCCCATCGTACTCGTGGCGCACGCTCCAGCAGCCGTGGTTGAGCCCAATCATCAGCGCGTCGACCTTATCCGGGTCGAGGCCGGCCGCCCTGGCCAGGCCGCGTGGGAAGATGATCGGTCCCTCGCACAACGAGACGGTCGCGATATCGCTATGGTGGGAGATCGCCTCGGAGACCAGATTGATCGGGTTGGTGTAGTTGAACAGGCGCGCCTTCGGACACACCGCTTCCATGTCAGCGACGATGCCCTGCATCACGTGGATCGAGCGCAGCGCCATAAAGAAGCCGCCCGGTCCCTGAGTCTCCTGGCCGATCACCCCGTGCTTGAGCGGGATCGACTCGTCGACGTAGCGCGCCGCGAAGCCGCCCGGCCGGAAGCTGGTCAGCACGGCGTCGCAATCGGCCAGCCCGGCGCGGCGATCGGTGGTGGCGCTGATGGTGAGATCGATGTCTTTGGCATGCGCCATCTTCTCCGCCAGCTGCTTGACGATCGCCAGGCGCTCCGGCTCGAGGTCGATCAGCACCACCTCGGATCCTTGGAAGTTCTGCCCCTGGTGGATAAACGATGCCATCGTGCCGGGGGCGCGGGTGCTGCCCCCGCCGATATAAGCGAGCTTGATACGAGCCATGGCTGGTCTCCATACTACGCGGTTGACCCGCAAGGACTTATGCAGTGACCAAGTGTGGTCATCAGCGGTACTTTTCCTTCTTTTTGTTTTCTTTTTTCGCTCTACGAGCGAATAAAGAATAGAAGTAACGCAGTTGGGAGGTTTGGAGGGCAAAGCCCTCCAAAGAACTCCTCTTTCCGCCCACCCGTGGCGGCAAAGCCGCCACGGGTGGGCGGAAAAGAAGCTTCTCGGGGGCCGCAGGCCCCCGCACCCCCGCTAAAACGCCAACAGCGTAAGTCCTAAAGAAAATAAATTGCTGTTGAATTGCGCGCTCTTCGAGCGCGCAGCCCTGATGTCCGCGGACGACCCCGGATAATTGGCTTTTGTCCGCATTCATCCGCGTCCGATTATCCCTTTCCAGCTAGAATCAGGGCAGCGCGAACGTGCTGATCAGATCCTGCGTCTGCCCGGTGCGCGCCGCGATGCGCGCCCGCTCGATGATCTCCACGACGTGGCGAGCTTGCTCGCCGCTCGCGAGCGGAGCGCGATCGTCGCGAATCGCGTCGGCAAGATCCATGATATCGGCATACACGTGCGGCTCTTCGATCGTCAGGTGTTCGCCGCGCAGGTACGGCTGGTCGGCCAGCGACGCGGTGTGCTCGGCGCCTAGGGCTCTAAAGTTGAGCGGGTAGCCGCTGTTATGGTCGACATATGTCACCTCCAGCGCGCCAGCGGTGCCATATAATCCCAG
>DATFXE010000294.1:0-5353 GCA_035258585.1 Roseiflexaceae bacterium
CTACGGCGGTGTGGGCGTGCTGGCCGAGCAGACGGCCGGGCTCTACAACGGTATGGAGCGCGCCGACAGCCTGGCGATCGACCCGCACAAGTGGCTGTATATGCCGGTTGAGTGCGGCTGCGTGTTCGTGCGCGACGCCCAGGCCATGCGCGATGCCTTTAGCCTGACGCCACCTTATCTGCGCGATGACGCTGGCCTGCCCTGGTTCTCGGAGTTTGGCCCACAGCAGACGCGTGGCTTTCGGGCGCTGAAGCTCTGGATGGTCCTCCAGCAGATCGGCGAGCAAGGCTACCGTGAGCTGATCAGCCGGGATATCGAGCTGGCCCGCGCGCTCCAGGCGCGCATCCGCGCCCGCGCCGACTTCGAGCTGGTTGCCGCCGGCCCATTGAGCGTCACCTGTTTCCGCTACGCGCCAGCCGGCGCCGGCAACCTGGATGAACTCAACCGGCGCCTGATCGACCTGGTCCAGCGTGAGGGACAGGTGTTCCTGACCAGCACTCAGCTCGATGGGGTGTTCGTGCTGCGCGCCTGTATCGTCAACTTTCGCACCGGCGAGCTCGACCTGGATGTGCTGCTGGATGCGCTGGCAGACGCGGGGCAGCGCGTGATGTATGAGACGTAGTGCGCTGATGATCCCAGCTCTGAGAAATACGCACCACGCCGTAGGTTGGGCGGCGTGTGTTCGCTTTGCATCGGATTCAGCCATCAAACTGGCTGGAGACAACCGTAGGAGAAAGCGTGTATGGCAACACTAACCGAAGACATGAAGCGGGTCATTCGCGAACAACGGCTTGGTTTTGTGGCCACTGTTTGTCCAGATGGAACTCCCAACTTATCTCCAAAAGGAACAACAACCGTGTGGGACGATGACCACTTAGTTTTTGCTGACATTCGCTCCCCAAGAACGATTGCCAATCTGAAACAGAACCCTTCAATCGAGATAAATGTTGTTGACTGGTTCACTCGCAAGGGATATCGCTTTAAGGGCATGGCTACAGTGATTGAATCTGGCGCGCTCTTTGACCAACTGGTTTCATTCTACGAGCAACAAAGGCCAGTTGATGCTCCACGCCGAATCCAAACCATCGTACTGGTCAACGTTCAACGGGCTTTAGCGCTTATTTCGCCAGCATATGACCGTGATGTTACGGAAGATCAAGTGCGAACTCAGTGGGAAGACTACTATCAGCAAATACGACAGAAGCGGTGAATGAGCCAAGGCAGATATCGCCGCGCACCCCGGCGCTGGAGCCGACGCCATTTGGCGGCGAGGAGGCCGCGGCGATTTTGAGGCCAAGCTCCAGCTCGGTAGTCTTTCCGAGCTATGGAGGCGGCTAAGCGCCAAATCGTTAGGAGGAGCCTTGATGGAGATCCCAACGTTCCGCGATGTCCTGGACGCCCAACGGCGCATTCGCCCATACCTGGCGCGCACACCGCTGCATAGCTACCCCGCGCTGAACGAGTTGCTCGAGACCGAGGTATACGTCAAGCATGAGAACTATCAGCCGGTCGGCGCGTTCAAGGTGCGTGGCGGGATCAACCTCATGTCGCAGCTGCTCCCGGCCGAGCGCGAGCGCGGTGTTATCGCCGCCTCAACTGGGAACCACGGGCAGTCGGTAGCCTTCGCGGCGCGGCTGTTCGGCGTGACGGCGCGCATCGTCGTGCCCGAACGCGCGAACCCGGGCAAGGTCGCGGCGATGCAGGGGATGGGCGCCGAGGTGATTTTCCATGGCGACAGCTTCGACGCGGCCCGGCTACATTGCGAGGCGCTGGCCCAGCAGCATGGCTATCGCTACATTCACTCCGGCAATGAGCCGCTGTTGGTGGCCGGCGTGGCGACCGAGACGCTCGAGATGCTCGAGGAGCAGCCAGAGCTCGACCTGATCTTCGTGCCTATCGGCGGAGGCAGCGGCGCGGCCGGCGCCTGCATCGCCGCCCACGGCGTAAGTCGTGCAATCCGCGTGATCGGCGTCCAATCCGAGGCCGCGCCGGCCGCCTACCGCTCCTGGCGCGATGGCGCGCTGGCCGAGGCGCCCAGCCGCACATTTGCCGAGGGCCTGGCGACGGCGGTCGGCTTCGCGCTGCCGCAGGCGATTCTGCGCGCGGAGCTAGACGATTTTGTGCTGGTCGGCGACGACGAGATCCGCCGGGCCATGATCTGGATGATCGAGCGGGCGCATACATTGGCCGAGGGTGCCGGCGCCGCTCCGCTCGCGGCGGCCTACCGCCTGCGCGATAGCTTGCGCGGAAAAAAGGTCGGGCTGATCTGCTCGGGCGGGAATACGTCGATCGAGCATCTGCGCCAGGCGCTTGACGCCGTGACAAGATGACAAGGTGACAAGATGATGTTTCGTCGAGAAAGTCATCTTGTCATCTGGTCATCTTGTCAGGATTGATGAGAGAAGAGATTATGATCATATGGCTGACCATCGTGGGTATGGCGCTCGTCACCTACGCCACCCGCGTGACCACCATGCTGGCGCTGCGCGGCGATGTCGCGCCCTGGCTGCGGCGCTGGCTTGGCTATGTGCCGGCGGCGGTATTCACGGCGCTGATCTTGCCGCCGCTGCTGCTGAGCGAGCGCGACGGCGCGAAGGTTTTGGCGCTCGGCCCGGCGCTGCCAGCCGGCCTGGTCGGCGGAGTCGTCGCCTGGCGTGGCGGCAATGTGCTGCTGACGATCGGCGCCGGCCTGGCCACGTTCTGGCTGCTGAGGTGGCTGGGGATGTGACAAGATGACGGGGTGACAAGATGACCAGGCCCTTCGGGGTATAATACCAAACTCGTAAGGTTTCATTTATGGAAATCCGCACCATCACTGCTGGAGCGCGCGAGGCTGATATCGAGCGTGTGGCCCGTGCAGCTCGGCTGGCGCGCGAGCGGCTGGAGTCGGCCGGCTACGTCGTCCAGACCTTGCGGCTGGCGCTGGCGATGAGCGGCTCGAACCGCTGCGCCGACTTCGCTACCGTGGCCCAAGGTGCCGAGCAGCAGGCGATCGACGCCGGATTCGACTGTGTGTCGATCGGCCGTGTGGATGTCGAGCGGCTAGGGCGGTTGGCCGAAGGCATCGCCGCAACGCAAGCGTTGTTCGCATCGGCGCGGATCGCCGGGCGCGATGGAATCGCCGACCGCGCCGCCATCCGCGCGGCCGCCGAGGCGATCGTAGCGATCGGCGCGGCGACCAAGCATGGCTCCGGCAACTTGCGCTTTGCGGCCTCCGCTTGCGTTGCGCCCGGTTCGCCGTTCTTCCCGGCAGCGTATCATCACGGCGATGCGCCGTGGATCGCGGTCGGGCCGGAGGCGGCCGCGCTGGCCGTGGAGGCGATCACCGATCACCGACCACCGACCACCGACTACGATCGCGACGATTCTTTGGTCGTCGGTCGTCGGTCGCCTGCCCTGAGCGACGGCTCCCCTGAGCGCAGTCGAAGGGTCGAAGGGTCGGTCGTCGGCTCGATACTCGAGCGGATGACGAATCTAATCGAGCGGCACGACGCGCAGATCGGCACAGCGCTCAAAGATGTGGAGGCCGAGACAGGCATCTTCTTCGCCGGCTGCGACTGGTCGCTGGCTCCACACCCCGACCCGGCCCGCAGCATCGGCGCGGCGATCGAGGGGCTCAGCGGCGCGCCGTTCGGCGCCTGGGGTACGCTGGCGGCTGTGCGTGGGCTGACCGGCGCCATACGCGCGGCCCGAGTAACCCAGCTCGGCTTCAGCGGGGTGATGCTGCCGGTGCTCGAAGACTCGATACTGGCCCGGCGCAACGCCGAGGGGCGCTACACGCTGCGCGATTTACTCGCCTTTAGCGCCGTCTGCGGCGCCGGGCTCGACACCATACCGCTGCCTGGGGACACTTCGCCCGAGCAGATTGCGCGCGTGCTCGAGGAGCTGGCGGCGCTGGCCGGCGCGCTGCGCAAGCCGCTCACGGCGCGGCTGCTGCCGTTGCCGGGGTTGAAGGCAGGCGATCTGACAGACTTCGATCGGGCAGGTGACCCACAACTTGCCGAATACTTCTGCACCACCCGCGTTATGCGAATCGAGTAGCCGACATGCGCCGACTACGAGCAATCGAGAGTCGTCAGCTAGTGGGCGTCGCCAGCAGCCCGGCGAGCCGTGCCGCGTCTATGTTGCCGCCGCTCACGATCGCTACGACAGGGGCCTCTGGCCGCACCTGGACGGCGCCGCTGAGCAGCCCTGCCAACGCCGCCGCGCCGGCCGGCTCGGCCAGGAGCTTGCAGCGCTCGAGGATGAGGGTCATGGCGGCGCGGATATCCGCGTCGTTGACGAGCACCAGATCATCGACATATTGCTGGACAAGCGCGAAAGGAACTTCTCCTGCGAACGGTGCGGAAAGACCATCCGCGATCGTCTGAATCTGCTCCAGCCGGGCCGCCTGGCCTGTCTGGCGGCTGCGCCACATCTTGGCCGCGCCCTCTGGCTCGACGCCGACGACGCGCACGCCATTCTGGCGGCTCTTGATCGCCAGGGCGATCCCGGCGATCAGCCCGCCCCCGCCGATTGGTACGACCAGCGTGCCTACCTCGGGGAGATCGTCCAGTATTTCCAGGCCGATGGTACCTTGGCCTGCGACGATCGCCGGGTCGTCGAACGGGGGAACGAACGTATAACCATGTTCGGCGGCCAGCGCCTGGGCGCGACTGAAAACGGTGAGCGTGCTTGGCTCCAATACGATCGTGCCGCCATAGCCTCTGGTAGCTTCGAGTTTTGCGGCAGGAGCTGTCTGAGGCATAACGACGGTGCAGGACAAGCCTTCGAAGGTGGCTGCCCATGCTAATGCCTGGGCGTGGTTGCCGGCCGATGCGGTGACCAGTCCGCGCGCCCGCTGCGCCTGGCTCAGGGCCGCGATTTTATTGAGAACGCCGCGTGGTTTGAACGAGCCGGTCTTCTGCCAGCTCTCCAGCTTCAGATAGAGCGGGGCGCCGATCCGCTTGCTCAATGCGGCATTACTGATCAGCGGCGTTCGGTGCAGCCGCCCGGCAATCACTTGTCGCGCCGCCAGTACATCGTCAAGAGTAACCATAGTTTGCTCCTACATGTAGTACACATCTGCATATGATCAATGCTTTGTAATGGTATCACTGATACTGCTGGCTTACTCAGATGGGAGGTTTGGAGGGCAAAGCCCTCCAAGAAGCATTTGGTTTTGCACCTGGTTCGGGCGGCAAATCCGCCCGAACCAGGTGCAAAACACAAACGTCTCGGGGGCCTGCGGCCCCCGTACCCCCACCTGGCGAGTTTGCCAGCAGTATCATCACTATCCTTGCAGTTTTACCATTTGGGGTTCCGGGTGGTACCCCCGAAACCCTCATTGGGGAGGTCCAGGAGGAGCCGCAGG
>DATFXE010000295.1:0-2965 GCA_035258585.1 Roseiflexaceae bacterium
CCTGCGGGTCGGCCTTGAGACGTTCCTCAGCGCCCTGACGGATCAGCTCGTGCATCTCGTAGCGCCCGCCACTTCCGCGGCTGAGCAGTGATTTGTCGATCAGCGACGAAAGTAAATTGAGAATTGAGAATTGAGAATTGAGAAGCGGTTGTTGAGCGGCAATGCTTAATTCTTCATTTTCAATTCTCAATTCGACGCAGACGGCCTCGGCGGCGGCGCGGGTGAAACCACCGCGAAAGATCGCGAGCCGCCGTAGCGCGCGGCGCTCGTCCGCGCCAAGCAGGTTCCAGGAGTGGTCGAACACGGCCCGTGGCGAGCGATGGCGCGCCGGCAGATCGCGAGTGGCGCCGGACAGGAATTCGAGATTTTGCTCGATCTCGTGGGCGATTTCGGCGCACGATAGCGCGCGCACCCACGCCGCCGCCAGCTCGATTGCCAGCGGCAGCCCGTCGAGCATCCGACAGATGCGCGCGATCGCTGGCCAATCGTCCGCCGATGGCGCGAAATCCGAACGCGCGCGACGTGCCTGCTGGAGGAACAGCTGCACGGTGGCGGAATCTTCGGGCTGGCCGGTCTGACTCAGCGCTGGAATCGGCAGCCCAGCGATCTCGAACTGCCACTCGCCGTGCAGCCGCAGTCGCTCGCGCGAAGTCACCAGCAGCTTCACCCCTGGCGCCTGCTCGAGGATCGCCGCCAGCAGATTGACCGCCGCACCTTCCTCGAACGCTGGACCGGCCAGCAGGTGCTCCATATTATCCAGCACCAGCAACAGCTGCCGTTCGCGCAGATACCCCGGCAGCTGGAGGCGCGGATCGCCAGCGCCATGCAGCGAGATATCCAGCGCGCTCGCGATCGCCTGGATGAGCGAATCGGCCGACGCCACCGGGACAAGCGGCACGAACGCCACGGGGCCGGCGCAGCGGGCGGCGACCTGCAATGCCAGGCGGGTCTTACCGGCGCCGCCAGGCCCGGTCAGCGTGATCAGCCGGCAGTCCGGGTCGGTGAGCAGCCGAACGAGATGCTCCAGCTCGGCCGAGCGGCCGACGAAGGGCGTCGGCGGCGTAGGCAGGCCGGTGTGCGCTACGATGGGAGCAGTTGGCGCGGGTGTCGTCAGCGCCGCCGGCTGCTCCAGCTGCGCGCCCTGGCGAGCCATGCGCACGAACGCTTGGCGCTCGGCCGGCGAAAGCTCCAACACACCGGAGAGCTGCTCCATCAGTTCGCGCGAGGGGCGGCGTGTCCCAGCCTCGAATTTTCGGATCGTATCTGCCGCGTAGCCGACCCGCTCGGCCAGATCTTCCTGGGTCAGATCGAGCGCCCGCCGGCGCTGCTTCAGCCAGAGGCCAAATGCGCTATCCGTCATGCCATGCTCCTATGCACGCAGCAGTACAGTCGTGAGACCTGGCGCAATATCCCGTCGCTGTCCTGGTATTTGTCCCGGTTAGTGTACGACTTGTCCCTTCTTTTGACTTCGGACTTGTGATGTAATAGCGGCTGCCGAACGGCCTACTCGAACGGAGTGGTCGGGGGCAACGAGCAAGCACCATGTGGCGTGCGCCGCGCTGATCTGTGGAGAATCGATCGATAGTATGAGTATGCTGCAACCACCACCGAACATACATCATTCTTCCAAATCATATCTACCAAGAAAGAGGCATTATCGATGACGTACCCGAATAGTGCGATCGCCCACGCCAGCCACTCTCTGACAACCATCGCTCGCCATACCCCCAAATCGAGCCAGATCGACATAGCGCCGGCGGCCCAGCCGCTGGATTGGAAGACACATGTCGTTGACTCATATCGCCATGCTCAGCGCCAGGCCCTGACGGTGCTGCCCGAGCTGCTGGCCGCGCGCGTATCGGCGCTCACGGGGCGCTCGATCCATCCCGAAGATGTGTTTGTCGACACAGACGCCGAGCTGGCGGTGGTCGTCGTCGACGGCGTCGTGTTTCGCGCGCATAACCAGCAGGTGGTCGTGCTGCGCTCGTGCGTCGAGTGTGGTATCCAGCGCTTTGAGAGCCCGGCGCTGTTCAGCCGCGCCGATCTTGGCTACGCCTTGAGCGCGTGGCAGCCCTACTGCCGAAACTGCCAGCCCGAGGACCCAGCCGACATCGAATGAATTCGATGTCGGTCATCGGAAACGTGTTAAAACACGTTCGCTGGTCTCACTCGTTTTCGATATCTGTTGAGGAATAAACACCTTCTGTTTCCATCGGATCGATACCAGGACACAGGCAGTCACCGCCTGAGAAGCTGTTTCTCCTGCGGCAACAAGGTACCTCATAATTTCAGTCTGTTCGCCCAGAGGGCACCCGGTTTTTTCGCTCGCAGAGCGAAAAAAACGAACAACAAAAGAAGATAAAGTGCTGCTGCGAACACTCTCGCCTGAGGCACTGCCTAAGTCCTATCAATAAGCGGGGCAAATTCATTCGCGCCCATAAGCAAAGGATATATTATGATCACCAAACCCAAGCTCGACCTGCGCTTGCGCAAGGCGTCTGCGCTCGATGTGTTGACAACCGATCTTGGCGGCGAGATGATCGTGCCGGGTCACCCGGAATACGACAGCGCGCGCAAGCTCTGGAATGGTTCGATCGATCGCTACCCGGCCCTGATCGTACGCTGCGTGGATGCCGCCGGTGTTGCCAAGGCGCTCAATTTCGCGCGCCGCGCCGGCCTGCAAGTGGCCGTGCGCGGTGGCGGCCATAATTCGGCCGGCTACGCGATGGTCGACGGCGGCATGGTGATCGACCTGTCGCGGATGAAAAAGATCACAGTCGATCCGCTCAATCTGACCGCGCTGATGCAGCCGGGGCTGACGCTCGGCGAATTCGTGGCCGCGACGCAGGCGCATGGCCTGGCCACGACCACCGGCACAGTCTCGGGCACCGGCATGGCCGGGCTGACGCTTGGCGGCGGTATGGGCTGGCTCATGGGTAAGTACGGTCTGACGATCGACAACCTG
>DATFXE010000296.1:0-9815 GCA_035258585.1 Roseiflexaceae bacterium
CCCCCCCCGAACCCCCACCATTGGGGAGGTCTGGAGGGGCCCGGGTACCCTCTGGGTGCCCCCTCCAGACCTCCCCAATCAAGACATTAGTTAATTGTGCAGATATCAGTAATATTTTGCTTTGTACGATCTGTCCAAGAAGATAGATGTTACGCCAAATGTCGCTTGGCGAATGCGCGATAAAAGCATCGATTTGCGACCTATAGACCGCCGCTATAGCATTTTTGTGCAATCGCCAATCCCCTATGGCCGCACTGAAAGCACACTAAGGGCCAGGATCACAACGCAAATATCTCGGCGCGCCGCTCCTCCTGGAGCAGCAAATTCACGACTGGCGCCACAAGGCAGAAGGCCCGGATGATCAAAATCGCGTCGTCGACCGAGCCGTCGGATTTGCCGAGGAAGTTCAGATTCTTACGAATTTGATAGCAATCCCACTTGATGACACTACGATATTTTGGCGCGCTGAAAGGGGTTTGCAGGCTAATGAGATTGCCTACATCGTCCAGTGGTTTGACGATCCAGCTCTCCGCCTCAGCCTGATGCCATGACATATCGTCGCGCTGTGTCTCGGTCACAGAGACCACGCCCTGTAAAAATGCCTCCATATCAGTCAGGCTGTGTTCATAGGTGATGCCATAGATCTCACGCAACTCGCGGCTGCTGCGGTCGATCATCCGGTTGATCGCCGCGTTAGCCGTCTCACCATTTTTCAACACGGTAATCTTCGCGAGGTCGCTGTCCGCGAGGATCGGGGGGCTCAGCACGCGAGCAATCTTGGTACGCTCGTCTTCGACTGGGGCGCGATCGGGGCCATTGCGGGCGAAGTCGCTGCAGGCTGCTGCAGTATAGATGTGATTAAAGGCTTCCCAGAGAATCGAGTAGGCGAGGAATAGCTGGACATTGCGGTTGCCCAGCATGTAGCGCACCTTTCGCGCCGCCAGCTTCTGCGGGTCCATCCCCAAGGCATCATAGAGTGTATTGGCCGCCCGATCATACTCCTGTGCAGTGATCAGGTACTGGCGCCGGATCTCATCGATCGCGATCTTCTGCTCGGGTGTGGCGCCGACGCCGAGCCAGTGCTTCTCGGCAAAGGCGCGCACCCGCTCCTGGCGGGTGTGCTGTGTGGGAATCTGGGAAGGTATCATCGCCATTATGAGCCGCCCTCCTATCAACCGTGGAGAACCTGGATGAGCGCACCAAACGCAACCAACCCAACGATCACGGCCAGCACGATCAACGCGACCTGCCAGAGCGGAAGACCGAACTGACCGCTCCCCATGCTTGAAGCGCCGACGCTGGTCTCTTGGCGCTCACGCTCTGCCTGTAGGGCCGCTACATCGACAGTATCCAGGTGCTGGAGCGCGTCGACAAAGGTATCCATCGAGGGCCAGCGTGCCTCGGGGCTGCGCCGGATCGCTTTCATGACAACTTCTTCCAGGGCGGGCGGGATATTATGCACGAACTTGTGCAGCGGCGGCGGGCTAACCGTCACATGTTGATTCATGATCGCCAAAGCGTTGTCACCGCGGTAGGGCAACCGGCCACACAGGGCTTCGTAGAGAATCATGCCCAGCGCATAGATATCCGTGCGGCTGTCGCCGCGGTTCCCTTTGATCTGCTCAGGCGCCATATAGTCGGGGGTACCGACCTGTGCCGACATCTGGCCCCAGGTGACACGCCGCGCGCCTTGCACGAACGCAATGCCAAAATCCATCACTTTCGCGCATCGATCCGGCGTAATAATAATATTTTCCGGCTTGAGATCGCGATGAAAGACATGATGGGCATGCGCGTAAGCCAGCGCCTGAGCAATCTGCGTTATGATCGTCACGGCTTCGTCGATCGGCAGCCGATGCTGCTCCCGCAGGAGATCGCGGAGCGTGACGCCATCTACATATTCCAGCACAAGGTAGGGCGCCAGTTGGTCGCCCGCCAGCCGATAGAGCTTCTGAATATGCGGGTGGGTAAGCATCTGTCCGATCTGGATCTCGCGGCGGAAGCGCTCGTAGGTCGCCGGGTCGCCGGTCATATCGTCGTGCGGGAACTTGAGTACAACCTCACGAATATGCTGATCATCACGTGCGCGATAGACCTCGCTCATCCCACCATGGCCAAGCTTTTGTAGGACTACATACTGATCGATCTGGTCGCCCGGCTGCAAGGTCATACTGTCCTACCATGCTGCTGAAAGCCGCGAGTTCCCGAATAGACCGAACGTCCGTTGCAAGAACCCGTTCTTGCGCTGGGATGGATCGGGTCGGTTGTCGTTTAATTCTACCACGTTTATGACCTGCACCGACAGGTTGTCGGTGGTAGCGCGTTCGAGCGCTAGCTCCACCAGGCGACGGCATGACTCGGTGGCCGTCACGCCCAACGTCGCCTCGACGATCTCGGCCGGCGCGAGCGACTCCCAGAGACCATCGGTACACAGGACAAAGCAATCGCCGAGCTGAACTGCTTCAGTATGAAAATCGATCTGCGTCATCAGGTCGCCACCAATGCTGCGGGTAATGATGTGGCGACGCGGGTGATGCTGGGCTTCCTCGGGGGTCAGGATCTGCATACGTACCAACTCGCCGACTTCCGAGTGATCGCGCGTCAACTGCTGAATGCTCGTCTCACGAACCTGGTAGATGCGCGTATCGCCGACGTGCCCGATATGCAGTTGATTGCCGACCAGCACGAGCGCCGAGAGTGTCGTCTCCATCCGACGATAGGCCGGATTACTCATGCCGAGGTCGCAGATATGGAGATTCGTCTGCTGAAACGCGCTCTGGAGGGCCGCGCGTGGGCGTTTTGTGCTGGCGTAGTAGCAATCGATCAACTTCTGCGTCGCCTCACGGCTCGCGACCTCACCAGCCCGATTGCCGCCTACGCCATCCGCCACGACAAACAGCGCACCCTTTCGCAGCAGCACGCTCGGATCAGCAGGGCTGTGACAGGCGATACAATCTTCGTTATTGTCGCGGACGGGGCCCTGCTCGCTCAGCCCCGCGCAGTCAATGCTGATCATATGGGTTGATACGTAGCCCAGAGCAGATCAATGCAGCGAGTGCTCGCGGATGGCGAGTACTCGCTGCATAGCATCTGATATGATACGATCGGCCTCAGGTGGTTGGAACCAGCACCCGCCGCTTGCGGGCTGCGTTGATTCCGATGTAGAGCGCGCTAATAACTCCCCACACCAACGCGACACCCAGCGCGATGAAGCCTTCCTTGGAGCTATCGCCACCGGCGGCAAAGGCCAGGTAGAAGATGGTGATGACCATCACCAGGTTCATAATCAACCCCAGCGCCGGGATAATGACGTGCAGGAGGACATTTCGGTTGGGGCGGCCGGCGAAGGCGATGATCGTCCAGACGCAGATCAAGGCATAGAGAATAAATGTCCCCAGGTTGCTGGCGATGCCGAGGCCGGTCTGAGTGACCACGCTGTAGACACCGATCGCGCCGATGATGGCCGAGAACCCGATCAAGATCCAGGTCGCCGCGGACGGCGTCGCGTATTTGCCGTGCATCAGGCCGATGATCTCGGGCATCTCCTCGTCCTTCGCCATCGCGTAGCTGACGCGAACCGCCGTGTTGACGCACGAGAGCGTCGTGCCAAGGATGGCGAGCGCAACCGTGATCGCCATCGTCACTGTAAGGCCGAACCCAACACCACCTAACAGGCTATCGCCAAACAGCCGCATCATGTCGCCGACCGGAGCCTGCGAGTGCGCGGCGGCGGCGATCCCGGTGTAAGTTACCGCGGCACCGCTTGCATCGGTCCCCTGATAGACGAGCTTGTCGGAGAGGGCGAAGTTCGCTGCGAAGTAGCCGATCAAGTAGGCGAACAGGCCCTGGATGATCAGCGACAGGAGGACGCCGCGCGGGACGCTATGGCGCGGGTTCTTAGCCTCAGCGCCGAGCGCGGTGCAGCTCTCGAACCCGACCAGGATCAGGATCGCGATCGTGGACTGGAACAACACACCGGTCAGCGAGTGTGGGATGAAGATCGATCCGGCCGTAGTATGCCCGACTTGCGTCCCATCCGACAGCATGCCGAACGTCGCACCGTCCGGGTTGCGCAGCCGATAGATAATCGCGAGCGCGGAGAAGACCACCAGCGAAGTGAGCTGGACGATATTGATGATGAGGTTCGTCAGCGTCGATCCGTTGATGCCGCGCACCGCGATCAAACCAACTAGCACCGCAAACCCAACCGCCACTAGGATGTCAACACTGAGCGGAAGGCCAGGGTTGCCATTGCCATCGGTGGCGCCGAACAGGCCGGCAATATAGCTGACCAAGATCGCCATGAACGTGACCATCACGCCCGGGTAGACCCAGTAGAACAGGTGTGCTGCCCAGCCGGTGACGAGCTTCGAGGCGCGCGCCCAACGGTGGTGCCTGGTGTCCTCCTTATCGATGAAAGTTTTCTCGGCGAAATAGTAGGCGCTGCCATAGCCGGCATCTGGATACAGCTTCGCCATCTCGGAATAGGAGATCGCTGTCAGGAAGGCGATGACCAGCGCGAAGAAGATCCCTTGCCACATATCGAAGCCGGTTGTCGAGCCGTCGGGGCCCGACTGCGCTGCCTGTAACTGGAACGTGATCCAAAGGAATGCGCCTGGGGCAATCAGCGCCATCGCGTTGATCGTTACCCCGGTAAGCCCTAACGTGCGCTTCGGTTCTGACTCCGCCTGTGCGACCTGATTGGATGTTGCCATACATATCTCCTTAGTAACCCTGGCTACAGTTTCAGACCAACTATCTTGGTTTGGGCCAAGAAGGTTGCGCTGCCAAACCGAATCTCTCGAACGACCTCCCTCGTGGGCAGCACGCGAACGCAACGCGACCAACGCGATCGGCGTTGGTCGCAGTCGAGCACATCGGCGTGGATAGATTTGTACAACATTCGTGAGTTGTTCTATTTTAATCCATTGTATAGAAATGCAACATGGCTCGTTGCTACAAAATCCAAACTCGCTCCTTTGTATAATATGTACAATATCAGCAAGAGCGCCGCGCGGATGTACCTGCGCGACGCTCTTGCTGATGTTCAGCTTTATTCCTCTTCGATTTATGCGTCGTAGTACATAAAGAACTCGTACGGGTGCGGCCGAATCTGGACCTGGATCAGCTCGCGGCTGCGCTTATAGTCGAGGTAGGTCGCGATCACATCCTCTGTGAAGACGCCGCCCTTGAGCAGGAAGGCATAATCGGCCTCGAGCGCGTCGAGCGACTCGGCCAGCGAGCCGGGTGTGCCCTTGATATGCGCCTTCTCCTCGGGCGACAGCTCGTAGAGATCGACGTCGAGCGGCGTGGGTGGCTCGGTCTTGTTCTTGATCCCATCGAGTCCGGCCAGGAGCATGGCCGAGAAGGCCAGGTACGGGTTGCAGCTCGGATCGGGCGCGCGGAACTCGATGCGCCGGGCCTTGGGCGATGAGGAGTAGGTCGGGATGCGTACGGCTGCCGAGCGGTTGCGCTGCGAGTAGACCAGGTTGATCGGCGCCTCGAAGCCCGGCACCAGGCGGCGATACGAGTTGGTCGTCGGCGCGCAGAGCGCCAGCAGCGCCGGGGCGTGCGCCAGGATGCCGCCGATATAGTGGCGCGCCGTCTCGGACAGCAGCGCGTAGCCGGTCTCGTCGAAGAACAGCGGCTCGCCGCTCTTCCATAGGCTCTGGTGGACGTGCATGCCGCTGCCGTTGTCGCCGAAGAGCGGCTTGGGCATAAACGTGGCGGTATAGCCCAGCTCCCTCGCCGTGGTCTTGACAATGTATTTGTAGAGCAAGAGCTGGTCGGCCATCTTCACCAGCGGCTGGAAGCGCATGTCGATCTCGGCCTGGCCAGCCGTACCGACCTCATGATGATGGACCTCGACATCAACGCCGGCGGCGATCATGTTCAGCACCATCTGCGAGCGCACATCCTGCAGCGCGTCCATGGGCGGGACCGGGAAGTAGCCCTCCTTGTAGCGCGGCCGGTAGCCCAGGTTCTTGCCGCCGCGGTCGGCGCCGCTGTTCCAGATGCCCTCGTCGCTGTCGATGAAGTAGTAGCCGCTGTTGCTGGTCTGGTCGAAGCGGATGTCGTTGAAGATGTAGAACTCGGCCTCTGGGCCAAAGTAGGCCGTATCGGCGATGCCAGTCTCCTTGAGGTAGGCCTCGGCCTTCCTGGCGACATAGCGCGGGTCGCGGCTGTAGGGCTGTCCGGTGATCGGGTCGCGGATGTCGCAGATAATGCTGAGGGTCGGAATCTTGAGCGCCGGGTCGACGAAAGCGGTGGTCGGGTCGGGGACGACCAGCATATCGCTCTCATTGATCACCTGGAAGCCGCGAATCGACGAGCCGTCGAAGCCGATCCCGTCGACGAAGTCGTCTTCGCTAAGCACACTAGCAGGCAGAGAAAAGTGCTGCCAGGTGCCGGGCATGTCTGTGAACCGCAGGTCCACCATCTTGATGCCCTGATCCTTGATCAGCGCCAGTACATCCTTCGGTGACCTCGTGGTCGCCATAGCAGTGCTCCTCCTAATGAATGGCCGAAACGACGATTGTCGATAACACAAAGCCGAGGGCAATCACTATTAGTACACGTCGGCGAAGATCACTTTCCGGTTACGACGATAGACGATAGACAACTGACGATGTCACTATCGTCTATCGTCCATCGTCTATCGTCAGCACAACCGGCAATCGATTCTGGCCTGGCTGTACTAGATTGGCCCGGCGAGGCGTCGTTGCACCCTAGGTATTTTGGAAGCTATGTCAACTCAGAGTATGTTAAAAAGTGGTACTGCGCTATGGCGATTCGATCCAAACATGAGACGGGGTGAATTGGATGAATTAACCAAAAAACTGGCTCAGCGCCGTCTCCAGCACATCGATCGCTCGCAAATACTCGGCCACTTCGACATGCTCGTATGGGGTGTGGTCCAGGCTGGAGTCGCCGGGGCCATAGGCCAGGATGGGACAGCGCCAGGCTGGGCCGACGACGTTCATATCCGAGGTGCCGGTCTTGAGGAGAAAGCCGGGCGCGCCACCCGCCGCGCGCACACCCTTGAGGAAAGCGCGCACCAGCGGATTGTTCTTGTCGCCCCGGTACGCCTGGCAGCCGCCGCGGAAACGCAGCAGGCCGCCACTTGCCTGGCCTGCCAGCTCGTGCTGAAGCACATCCGGCTCGACCCCAGGCGGAAGGCGGATGCCGATCGTCAGCTCGGCCCAGTCGGTCAGCCCGTCGCTGCCCGAGGAGATCGCGCGCAGCGAGGGTAGCAGCTGCTCGAACAGCTGGGGCTTACCTTCATTATGGGCAGCGCAGCGGGCGGCGACGAGGTTCCAGAAACCGACCGCGCGCTCGGCTACGGCAAGCTCGCGGCCGGCGCTGTGGGCCATCGGCTGCTCCCAACGCCCCTCGATCAGCAGCCGGCCCTTGTAGCCCAGCGTCAGGCGATCCCAGCCGCTCGGCTCGCCGATCACGCAGGCGATCGGCGCATAGCGATCGACCACATGATGCGCGCCTTTCGACGAAGCGGCCTCCTCTTCGACCGCGCCGATGAGCACCAGCCGCGCGCGCAATTCGCCACGTTCCAGCAGCCGCGCCGCCGCCGCCACAAATGCCGCGAATGGGCCCTTGGCGTCGACCGAGCCGCGGCCGTAGAGCTTGCCATCCTCGATCCGCGCCGGCACCGCGCCCGGCACCGTATCGATATGGCCGAGCAAAACGATCTCCGGCCCCTGGCCGGCCTCGCCCACCGCATTGCCCGCGCCATCGACATAGCTGTGAAAGCCCAGCGCCCCCATCTGCTCGACCAGGAAGCGCGCGACTTCGCCCTCCTGACCGGAGACGCTCGGGATGCGCAGCGCCTGTTCCAGGAAGGCGACAGGGTTGAAGTCTAGATGAGTCATAGTACCCTCTGACACGGTGACAAGATGACAAGATGACAAGATGAAGCGATTTGCTCATCTTGTCATCTTGTCATCTGGTCAATCGCTTCTAGCGCAACACCTCGCCAATCGCGTCCACCACGCAGTCGAGCTGATCATACTCGATCACCAGCGGCGGCAGCAGGCGCAGCACATTCGGCCCAGCCGGCAGCGCCAGCACGCCGCGCCCCATCAGGGCCAGCAGGAACGGCTGCACTCGCTCCTTTAGCTCGAGACCGATCAGCAGGCCCAGCCCGCGCACCTCGCGCACCCGCGCCAGCTTGAGCGCGCGCAGGCGCTCTGTTATATACGCGCCCTTCTCGGCGGCCTGGCGCGGCAGATCGCGCTCGATCAGCTCGCGCAGGGCGGCGCGCGCCGCCGCGCAGAGCAGCGGGCTGCCGCCGAAGGTCGAGCCGTGGCTGGCCTGCGGCAGCGCGCCAAAGCGCCCGTGAATGGCGACGGCGCCCATCGGCAGGCCGCCGGCGATCGACTTGGCCAGCGCGATCAGGTCGGGCGTGACACCGTAGAGATCGCTGGCCCAAAGCCGCCCGGTGCGCCCAAAGCCGGTCTGGACTTCATCCACCACCAGCAGCGCGCCGCGCTCGCGGCAGATCCGCGCCACCCCGTCAACATACTCGGCGCTGGCTGGGCGTACGCCGCCTTCGCCTTGGACAAGCTCGATCAGTACAGCTGCCGTCTGCTCGTCCACCGCGGCGTCGAGCGGGTCGAGCTTATCGTAGGGAACATGCGTGAAGCCCTGGAGCAGCGGCAGGAACGGCTCGCGATACTTCGGCTCCCAGGTGGCCGAGAGTGCGCCCATCGTCCGGCCGTGGAAGCCGCGCACGGTAGCGACAACATTCTGGCGACCAGTCAGCAGCCGGGCGAACTTGAGCGCACCCTCGATCGCTTCGGCGCCCGAATTGCACAGGAACGCGCGCTCGATGCCGGTTGGCAGCGCCGCCACCAGCTCCCCCAGGTACGCCGCTCGCTGGTCGTTGTGAAAGATCTCGGTGCAGCTGATCAGCGTGCCGGCCTGTTCGCGGATGGCCGCGACGACCGCGGGGTTGGCGTGGCCGAGGTTGGCCGAGCCCTGGCCGCCGACACAGTCGATGTACTCGTGGCCCTCGGCATCCCACAGCCGCGCGCCCTCGCCGCGCACGATCGCGATCGGCCGCTTGGGATAGACGCCGCTGGTGTGGGCTGTCTCGGCGGCGATAATCGATTCAGTGGATGGGTGTGGTATCATGGCTTCCTCATCACTATAGCGTCATTCGCATTACTTAATTTAGGGCGAGCGCAAATGCTCTGGAAGATGCGCCACGCTAAATGTACTGATGAATACCTCTTTCGCACTATTAACGCACATTTTCATTATTGACCCGTTCGGCTAGGTATACTCATGCACCGGCCACTCCTCCAGGCGCGCCTGCGGGAAGTGTTCGATCGTCGGCTGCGCGCTCTGCCGCGCACGCAGATAGAGCGACGTCACGATCAAATGCGGCGGGCGCGTGAATGCCTTGACAATAGCTTCAGCCTGGGCAAGACCGCGCGGCGTCAACACAATCTTGGCTGTGTCCGAGGTTGGCAGGCCGGCGTTCGACTCGCTCTCGCCGTGCCGGATGAACCAGACTTCAGTCATCATATGGAGGGTTTCCATGATTGCGGAAGAACTCGCCGCTATCGCCACACTTATTCGCAGCCAGCGCGTGGCGGCGCTGGGCACACTGCGCGACCCTTCGACCCATTCGATAGGCTCGGAGCAGGCGGCCGCCCCCTTCGTCTCGATGGTCGCCTATGCCGCCGAGCCGGATTTTGGCGGCGTTCTGCTGCACCTGAGCCGGCTCGCACCACATACCAAACACCTGCTGGCGCACCCGCTCGCCACGCTGCTGATCCACGAACGCGACGACG
>DATFXE010000297.1:0-5229 GCA_035258585.1 Roseiflexaceae bacterium
TCGCCGCCCCACACCCCACCACAAAGTTTAGCTATTTGTGCAGCGCTCAGTATGCGCTCGGTCTGCTTCTGATGGTGCGAATATAGCAGTGGGTGAGGCATGTGAGCGACCAGCGAACGGCTCATATCGGGGCCGGCCTTCTGGTAGAGCGTGGATCTCCGCCAAAAGGAGGAGTCATCGTCGCCGGGCCAGGCGCGCCCATACTCGCTCGGCCGCTATGCGCAGGCGGCTTTCCTCATTGCCGCCCAGAGGTCGCCCGCTGTAGCGCGCCTGACCAACCAGATCGACGACCTCGTGCAAGGCGCCGGCGTCGGAGCCGGTCTTGGGTTCCAGGAGCTCACCATATTCGTTGAGCGTGGCGCCAGCTGGCCACGCCACTCCCGCGCGCGCACCGTAGCGCTCCAGCAGGCGCTGCACCTCCAGCGCCAGCACGCGGGCCGGGCGAGTGCGGCCCATCCAAATGCCCACACCTGTGAGCAGCGCGACTATCGCCAGCACAGCGGCCCAGATCAGCGGCCCGCTCACGCCGCGCCGCTGCTCGGGCTCGGCCGGCTCGGGTATGGGGGCTGGCGCCTCGCTGATCGCCGATCGCGCCGGCAGCGGCCGAATCGGGGTTGGCTCGAATGGCAGCCACTGGCCGCCGATGTACAACTCGGGCCAGGCGTGCGCGTCGGCCTCGCGCACGATGTACACGTGGTTGGCGGCGTCGTACTCGCCAGTGGCGTAGCCGATCGCCACGCGCGCAGGGATGCCCAGGCTGCGCGCCATCACGGCCATCGACGAGGCATAGTAGGTGCAGTAGCCCTGGCGCATGTCGAATAAAAACTGCTCGACCGCATCGCCGCCGCCCGACAGCGGCCGTACCTCATACGAATACGGCAGCCCGCGCAGATAGCTCTCGATCGCCAGCGCCTGATCGTACTGGCTTGTCTGATTGCCGGCTACTGCATGGGCCAGGTCGCTGACACGCGGCGGGTAATTCTTGGGCAGCACGACATAGGCGCTCATATCTGGTGGGGCAGTTTCCGTCTGCGGCGGCGGTGCTAGTTCCTGCGGACGCGACAGCACGCGGTAGTGCCGGGGTTCGCTGGCGTCGGTCACGGCCGCCAGCGTGCCATCGGGCAGCCGCTCGGCCTGAACGGCCACGCTGATATTGAATATGTCGGGCAGGCCAATCAGAATAGACCGGTTGAGCCGCAGATCTTCGACATCTTGGAGCACTCCGCCTGGGATCGCGCCGGTCGTTGGGGCAGTCGTGTCGAGCGAGCCGATGCGGGCGTTGGTGGTCCAGCCGCGCCCGTCGTAGAGATTAAAAACGCGCGCTCGCCAGTAACGCGGCCAGCGTGCTGGCGCAAATGGCGTATCGAGCCGCACACGCAGCGCTACCTCGTCGGGCGGCGCCTGCTCGAGCGACTGGCCGAGCGCGAGCCCGGGCAGCGTCGAAAGGCCGATATCGACTTTGCGTGGCGGCGGCGGGGGGCGTGGAATGTTCTTTTCCAACTCAGCGATGCCTGATGGAAGCTCGACGTCGCGCCAGAGCAGATCCGACAGCGGGTTGCTGAGCGAGGTCGGAAGGAGCAGCGCCAGGCTGATCAAGCCAGTGGCGACGACCGCGCCCCAGATCAGCACATCGGTACCTAGCTCGTCGGAGTAGTCGGTCCCTCTGCTCTCCCAGAACAGCTGGCGCTGGCGGAAACCGGCGACGATCGTCAACATCAGCAGCAGCACCAGCCCGATCAGCGGCGTTGTGCTTGACCCGCCGCTTAAAACAGCCGTCGCCATCAGTGCGGCAAGCAGCGGCGCGCCCCAGATGAACACGCTGCGGCGCCTGGCAAGCCCGAAGCCAAGCAGCAGCGCGGCGATCCATGTCGCCACCGCGCCGCCAACCGCTACTAGCAGCTGCGCGCCGCGCTCGCCGTCGTTTGGCGCGATCGTCAGGCCGTGCCAGAATCGCGGCAGCGATGCAGAGAGGAATTCCCAGACCCGCCCCGGCGGCATATCACTCAGCGCGGCGCCATGTCGCAGCAGCGCAACCGCCCAAACGATCCAGGCCGCACTATCCTGTGTGATCAAGCCAAGCGGCGGCAGCGCCTGTCCAGCAGCGATCGCCAGCAGCGCGGCGAAGGCGAGCACGAGCGCAAGCCAGCACGCCAGGCGTACTATCTCGGGCGTAGAGCGTAGAACGTCGCGCGAGCGATCGGTGTTCGGCTGCCTGGCCTGAGCGCCGTCGAAGGGCCTGGCCTGAGCGCCGGCTCCCCTGAGCGCAGTCGAAGGGTCGAAGGGCCGGTGGTCGGTCGCGGGTCGCCCGGCGCGCAGCCCGAGCCACAGCCCAATCACGCCAGCCCAGAAGAACAGGCCGGCTGGCAGAGGCAGCTTGCTGTCGGTTGCGGCGATTGCCGGGCAGAGTGCGACCCCCAGCGCCAATAAGGCTTGTGGCCAGCCGATGCGCGGGCGTACTCGGCGGGCGGCGTTCCAAAGCAGTGTGCTCATGCTCACAGTATAGCTGGAACTTCGGGTTGGCGCCAGCGCCGGAGAAATGTGCGTTATACCGATTGCTTTTGAAGATCCGACATGCTCATAGGACGGACGACGGAGGACGGAGGACGAATGTGCCGGTCTTCCGTCTCCCGTCCTCCGTCGAGCACGACCCGGTCTATGGTCGATCGACAACCGTCAATGCTCAAACACAGGGCGGATCGCTTGTGGCCTGCACTCCGATGTGCCGGGCGTATCCCCGATGTTCTGTAGTAGCGGTTACTGGTACGACCATCCTGAGATCGCGCCTTCGCGCCTGGTGTCATTACCGGCCCTGGCGCATCAGCAGCGAACAGAGCTGCATGTTTACTCACAGGAGCGACGATGACAGAACAATCGCAGATGCCGTTGGTCGGCCCGCCCAAGCGGCGCGGCTGGCGCGAAATCGTCTGGTTCCGGCCGCTAACATCGTCCACGCATGCCACGCTGGTCGTGACCAGGCGCGGGCGGCTCAGGGGCATTCTGCCGGCCGACAGCCCGCGTGTGCTCTCGGATTACCTGGCCTGGCCGTATGACTTTCGCGAAGTCGACACGCGCGAGCGCTTGCTGGCGCTTGAACAGCGCCTCGAGTCATCTGATAGCGGCTATGAGTTCTGCGTCTCGCTGCGGTTGGGCTATCAGGTCGTGCGGGCCGAGCGAGTAGCGCTCGAGCTAGAGGATGTGCAGGCCGAGCTGGCCCATGCAATCGTGCAGAACGTGCGGCTGAGCGGGCGATCGTTCGGCGTCGAGCAGGATAAGGCGTTCGAGGAACATATCCAAGAGATACTGCTCTACGGCGAGGCCCTGGTTCAGCGCGTCCAATCGCTCGGGCTTGCGGTTCGCCGCGCCGACGTTACCGTCACACTCGATGACGATGCGCGTGCCCATGCCGACGCGTTGCGCTTCGCTATGCGTGAGCGACCGCTGCACTTTCAAATTACGGTCGAGAGCCTGGAGCCGGATCGCAGCTTTGATGTGCTTGTCGGCGGCGCCTACCGGCTGATCGAGCGGCGCGTGCAGGATGGCCCCGGCGAAGCGACCGCGGGCGCAATTCAGATGGCGATCGCGCGCACGCTGCAACGCGTCGGGATCACGTTCGCGCCGAGTGATTATCCGAATGCCGCGAAGGCCATGGCCGAGACGCTGCGCAAAGACGCGCTGCTGCAATCTGAGCTGTCGATGGTGCAAGCGCAGCTGCTGCGGCCGACGGTTCAGATCCAGCCAGATCGCAGCATGGTGCATATTCCGCGCCCGAACCCGCTGGCGGTACCCGATATGCGCCCCGACCGAACGCTGCGGCGAGTTCGGCAGGCCCTGCCGCGCATGGGCCGGCGCGCGGCGCTTGTGGACATGAGTGGGAGCGAGCAGCCGCGTGAGGCGCCACCACCTGCCGAGCGACGCGCCTTGCCGCCGCCCACGCAGCAGCCAGCCGAGGCCGCAAGACAGGCGGCTGGAGACAGGAGGCTGGAGGCTGGCAGCTCCAAGCCTCCAGCCTCCAGCCTCCAGCCTCTCGGTGTGCCTGGCGAACTGCCTACCTCGAGTCATCCGATCGAAGGAGCCCATCCTGCCTGGCCGCCGGCAGATTCGATGCCGGCGATGCGCGAGCTGCCGAAGCCAGGCCAGTTGGACGACGAGCAAGACGAGCGCGCGCCGTGGGCCGATCTCATGGCGGCTGCCAACGCGGCGTCTCAGGATATTCCGTGGCGAGACGCGCCGCCAGCGCCGGTGGGCAACTCGGCAGAGGCGCTGCCGTGGGATAGCCCAGCTGCGGCTGGCACAGCACATAGCGCGTCGGAGGCGCCACTCGAAGAGCATGCGCCAGAGTGGCCCATCACACCCGCGCCCACGTTCTTGAGCGAACCCGCCGAGACGCCGTGGGAAAGCACGGCTGGAGATGGCTCAGCGCAGCCGCCACCCGAAGAGCAGGCCCCAGAGTGGCCGATCACACCCGCGCCCACGTTCTTGAGCGAACCCGCTGAGACGCCGTGGGAAAGCTCAATATTGGAAGCCAAGCCGCGCGTAGAAGAGCCGGCACCGCAGTGGCCCAGCGTGCCAGCGCTGGCATTCCTGAGCGAGCCGGTCGAGCCGCTGCCGTGGGAAAGCACGGCTGGAGATGGCTCAGCGCAGCCGCCACCCGAAGAGCATGCGCCAGAGTGGCCGATCACACCCGCGCCCACGTTCTTGAGCGAGCCGATCGGGCCGCCGCCTGAGGATAACAGGGCTGCGGATACTCCAGATCAGCCGCTCCCTAATACCGCTCGTGAGGCTGAAGCCGCCGCGATGCCAAGTGGGGATGGCGCGGATGCTGTTTCCGACACCGACAGCGCAGCTGATGCACCAATATTCTCAAACAGCGAGACGAGCGGCGAGCTCGGCTTCTCGCTGGACTGGAGCGACCCGGAGCGAGCGCCGACGGCCGGGTCCTTGGCCGACGATCTTGGCTTCAGCTTGGATTGGAGCGAGCCGCCGGCAGATCAATCCGCGCTAGCGGCCCCAGGCGCCGATCCCCTCCCCGACGACGGCATCATCGTGGCACATTGGGATGAACAGGCCGTCGCCCCGCCCGAACCACCACTCTTCGGTGATACGCGAGTCGAATACGCTTCGGCGGGCGCGGTGACGGCTGATCTTGATACTCCGGCGTCCGATTCGGAGCAGGCGCAGTCGTATGCCGAGCAAGCGGCCGCGCAGAGCCTTCCCGCAGCGGCAGAGCAG
>DATFXE010000298.1:0-7502 GCA_035258585.1 Roseiflexaceae bacterium
GCAGACCAACAGGGGCGAACGCCGACAGTTGGCTTTTATCGGCGTTCGTCCGTGGCCATCCGCGTCCAATGCATGCGGAAATGTGAACAGTTACCGTTGATCGCATCCTATTCGGATGCGGCATGTCCGGGTGAGGCAGCCGAGAATAGACCGAGCGCGTCCGCAGCCGAGCCTGGCGCGCCGACCACCAGCAGCAGAGTGTTGCCCCAGGCATCGTGAACGGCGATTGCGTCGCCTTGCAGGCTGGTGGCAACGCCAGCGGTCGCTAGTCGGTCGACTACCTCGGCGCGAGCGCGATCATCGGCGAACTCGATGGTCGCCGCCAGCAGCCCGGCCGCGTCGGGTGGCGGCAGCGGGCCGGCCTGGCTGAACCATACATTCATGCCCAGGTGGTGATGGTAGCCGCCGGCCGACACGAATAGCGCCGTCTTCATGTTCACGATCAGGTCGAAGCCCAGGATGCCGCGGTAGAACGCATCGGCCTGGGGGATATCGGCAACCTGGAGGTGCAGGTGGCCGATCCGCGTTCCGGCCGGCAGCCCGGCCCACGCGCGCCCGTCGCTCGCGCCATCTGCGAGTAGCTGTGGCACGTCGATCGGCTCGCTGCCCATCGTCACGCGCCCGTCCTTCCTGGGCCACTCGGCGCGCGGGCGATCGCGATACAGCTCGATGCCGTTGCCGTCGGGGTCGGCGAGATAGGCCGACTCGCTGACCAGGTGATCCTCGAACTCGCGGATCGGGTGGTTGAATTCCTGCAGGCGCTGGACGGCACGCCCGAGGTCGGCCCGGCTGGGCAGTAGCACCGCGAAGTGGTACAGGCCGGTGGCCTCACGCGGCTTGGGGCGCGCGCCCTTCAGCTCGCGCAGCACCAGCAGCGGCCGGGCATCCACTGGTCCTAGCACGGCGGACCGATCGGCCCGCTCGATCTCTATGAAGCCCAACACATCGGTGTAGAACTGGAGCGAGCGATCCAGGTCGGCCACTTGCAGCCCGATCAGGCCGATCCGGGTGTCGGGATGAATCGACTCGTGCTGTGGTGGGGCGGTGTGACTGGTCATGTGATTACCTCATTTCTGCTATGGCCGGCGGGCCGCGAGCACAGCGCGGCCGGCCTGCCCAAGCGCGAGATCGTCCTGCGGCGGGTTGAACAGCCCGGCGCGCGCGTCGCGGAAGTAGCGCTCGAGCGGCAGCGCGCGGGTCAGGCTGAAACCGCCGGCCACCCGCAGCGCCTTCTCCGAGGCCGCGCAGGCGGTGTTCGTGCAGAGGTACTTGGCGGCGGCGATGCGCGAGATCAGCGCCGGGCGCGCCTCGGGGTAGTCGATCCAGGCTCGCGCGGTTTCATGTAGCAGCGCGCGGGCGGCGTCGAGCGCGATCTGTATCTCGCCGATCAACTGCTGGATTTGCGGTAGCTCGGCGATCGCTTTGCCGAGCGAGGGCGGGACGCGATTGTTGGCGTAGTCGCAGGCGGCATCGCAGGCGGCCTGCCCGATCCCAAGATAGACGGCCGATATCGGCAGGCCCCAGGCGCTGAGGCCAGGCTGCTGGCCCATCGGCGTAGGCGCGCCGATCGCGCGCCGGCCGACCAGCCACTCATCCGGGACAAAAACATCTTTGTAGTACACATCGTCGTTCCCGACCGTGCGCAGGCTGAGGCTATCGCTCCAGGTGCTCTCGATCCGCAGGCCGGGCGACTCCGCCCGCACAATCGCGCTGGCCGTCTCGCCGCGCGGGGCGTGTTCGCCGGGCGGCAGCACCACACCGGTGACGAGGTAGCGCAGCGCCGGCGCGCCAGTCACAAAGATTTTGTGGCCATTGATCAGCCAGCCGCCATCGGTGGGCGTTGCGCTGGTGGTTGGAACACCACCGCGCGAAATACTGCCCAGTTCCGGCTCGGTGACGACCCCATTGATCAGCCCGCCTTCGGCCGCGATCGTTCGGCAGATTGTGGCGAACACTGAGGCGGGCCAGTTGCGCGCCTCGCTTTCACGCCCGATGATCTGGACCAGCATGCCGGTCGCCAGGGCGGTCGCGCCGTCGCCGCGCGCCAGGTGTTCCTGCGCCAGCACCATCTCGAACACATTCGCGCCCTCGCCACCATACTCAGGCGGCATAGCCAGGCGCAGGTAGCCACTCGTATGAAGATCGCTATAGTTTTCGAATGGAAAGGTCCCATCGCGATCGTGAATAGCCACACGCTCGGCACAGCGCGCTGCCAGCGTCTCGGCCAGCGCGACGAAACGCTGTTGTCGCTCGGTGAGCGCGTAGGGAAGCAGCATCGCTCGCTCTCCTCTTCCATACCCCGGTAGTTGATTTCCGTAGTGTACGAATGTTAGGAGTTACGCAGTTGGGAGGTTTGGAGGGCTTTGCCCTCCAAAGAACTCCTCTTTGGGCCCACCCCTGGCGGCAAAGCCGCCAGGGGTGGGCGGAAAAGAAGGTTCTCGGGGGCCTGCGGCCCCATCTACCCTCTGGGTGACCCCCGCGAAAACGCCAACTGCCTAAATCCTAGAATGTAACTGAGCAGCGCCCGCGCAGGATCATCCCGCGGCTCGCAGCTCGGGCGGCAGCGGCTCGCGTGTATAATGGGCCAGCGCTTCGAGATCGAGCGAGAGCCCAAGCCCCGGCGAGCTGGGAATGGACAGCATACCATCCTGATCCAGCCGCCATGGGCCGCTCGGGATCGCGTCGATATAGGGCGATCCCGTGCAGTACTCGATGAGGTGGGTGTCCGCAAAAGCTGAGGCGAGCTGGAGATCGGCAGCCAGGCCCACGGCGGTGTTCCACCCATGCGGAATGAACCGAATACCATACTCCTGCGCCATCCAGGCGATCCGCCGCTCCTCGCTGATGCCGCCGACTTTGGTCACATCGGGCTGGACGATGTCGAACGCGCCGGCCCGCAGCCAGGGCAGAAACGACTGGCGGCGGGTCAGCACTTCGCCGCCGCTGATCGGCAGCGTTGCGGCTACGCGCAGCCGCACGTAGTCGTCGAGTGCGTCAGGCTGGAGCGGCTCTTCGAACCAGGAAACATCGTAGTCTGCCAGCATCTGTGCGGTGTGCAGCGCCCACTTGTAGCCCTGCCCCCAGAACGCGTCGCTGCCGCCGGCATCGACCATGAGTGCCGCGTCCGGCCCGATCGCGTCGCGCGCGGCGCGGACGATCGCCTCGTCCAGCGCGCGGCTCTGGCGGCCGAACGGGCCCCAGCCGATCTTGAAGGCGCGAAATCCCTGGGCCTTGAGCGCCAGTAGATGCTCGGCCAGGCGCTCGGGCAGATCCATCAGCAGCGATGCGTATGGCCGCACCCGCTCGCGGTAGCGCCCGCCGAGCAGCCGGCCGATCGGCTGGCCGGCGACTTTGCCGAGGATATCCCAGAGCGCGATGTCGATCCCGCTGATAGTGTGCGTGATTGCGCCGCCGCGGCCCTGCCAGAAGGTGTGCTGGTGCAGCTTCTCGCTCACCCGCTCCGGCTCTAGCGCGCTTTCGCCTGCGTACAGCGGCTGAAGCACCGCCAGCGCGCCACGGACCAGCGCGTCGCTGGTGAAGACGCTGCCCAGGCCTGTAACTCCTTCGTCGGTCACGACTATGATCAAGGTGTGGACACAGTCATCCGGCTGTAGTTCATTAGTCCAGCCGCCTTCGGGTGTCGCGCCGTACAGGCCCAAGGCGTGGATCTCGCGTATTTTCATGTGTCGGTCTCCTTCGACGAAAGACGAAGGACCAATGACCGGACGAGGCGATGTTCGTCCTTCATCCTTGGTCCTTCGTCAGCGATAGCGCGGGCGCTGAAACAGGCGCGCTTTCGGCGTAAAGGTCACCTCCTCGTCGAGTGGGAAGATCGGGCGGCGGCAGCGTGTGTGGCCGAGGCTGCGCAGATTGGCGCTGGTTGCGCCAGGCGCGTCGACGTTGACCATGCGCGCGGCCCAATCGGCGTAAAAGCGGGGCTGGCAGTGCGGCGATTTGACCACCACCGTGTCGAAGTCCTGCGGGTTCTGGCCGTGCGCCAGGAACAGCGAGCGGTCGAACAGGTGGACCGGCCGGCTGGTAACAACCAGGGTGATGGCGCCGGCGTGGAGCACGGCGGTCGGCCCGGCGTACCAGTCGCTGCCCCATGATTCGTTGCGAAACCGCCCCTCCGCGAGCAGGTGAACGCGCGCCGTGATCGGCAATGGCACGAAGCGGCCTAAATCGAGCGCGCCGCCGACGCTGACGTCTACCGTCTGGCCTACGCTGGCCGCAAAGGCTGCCTGCACCGCCGGCCGATCGACGATTGGAATCAATGCGTGGCCGCGGTAGCCGGCCTCTAGCAGCGCGCGCAGGATCGCATTACTGTCGCCGGATGCGCCCGAGCTGGTCGCGTCGGCCGCATCCACCAGGATGGTCGTGCCGGGGCTATCGCAGGCGATTTGGACGGCGGCATGCAGCGGGGTCAGCGGCTGCTGGAGCTGCTCACGCACCTCCCAGAATTCGGTGGCCAGCCGCACGGCCGCCAGTTCGGCTCGTGCGGGATCGTCGTCGGTTACCACCACAGCGTTCGAGCCAAGATCGATCACGTCCGTAAAAGGATTACCGATGAACATGCCGGCGGAAAGCCCGCCCGCGCTCCGCTCGATCGCCTGCGCCTCCTGGATAAAGCCCCCGAACAGCCCGGTGGCGGTGATCAACTGATCGCCGCGCACCAGCGCCGGAATGGGCACGCGCGCCGTGACCGGCCGCGCCTGCCCTTCGAGCACTCGCAGCAGCAGCCGTGCGGCGCGGGCGCCGGTTTCGACGAAATCGACATGCGGGTAGGTATGATAGATCGCGATCGCGTCGCAGTGTTCGAGCATGCGGTCGGTCAGAATGCCGTGCAGGTCGAAAGAGGCGACGATCGGAATGCGCTCGCCCAGGATCTTGCGCGCCTCGCTTAGCAGGAACCCTTCGGGATCGTCCTCTTCTTCGGCCGCCATGGCGCCATGGAGCGCGAAATAAACCCCGTCAGAGTGCGGCGCGGCGCGGATGCCGTCGAGGAACTCGCGGGCGATGCGCGCGAAGTCGGACGCGGCCAGTGTGCCGCCCGACGTGATCTGGTGAGCGCTGTACGTGGGAATCACGCGCACATCATCGTGCGCGCCAAACACGCCCAGCGCGCCGGCGATCTCGCTCTGCACGCCGTGGTGTTGCGCGAGGATCGCATCGCTAAATGCAACTGTGAAATCGTGATAGTGGCTCGGCACCGGGTTGAACGACGAGACTTCCTGTTTGCATTCCGCAATCAGTATGCGGTACATACACCCCTCCTTCAGCTAGAGCATCGGTAGAGTATTGACCCGACAATCCGCGAATGAGGCTAATCTGCGCGAATGAAAGATATTCGCGTCTATTTGCGCGCATTCGCGGATTCTCTACCGGCGTTCTAGGGCTCGAGCGGGTCGTGCCGTGTTCGCGTGTGCTAGTGTACCATATCCAGAGATTAAGCTTCCGCCGTGCCGATCGCGATGCTGCCATACACGACATGGAGCCGGTCGATTCCGATCATTTGCAACTCGCTTCCAGGTGCGAGTCCACAGTCTGGTTCGATTAGGGCGCCACCGCAACGCCCTGCACCTCCACGGCAGGATCGGCCCGCCTGAGCAGCACGACGCCGACCACTACGAGCCATAGCGCCCAGGCCAGATAGCTCAGCGCGTTGATCGTATCGGCCAGCCCCCACCCGAGTGGTGCGAGCAGCCCAGCCGCGATCCCCACGGCCAGCAGCATGCCGCTCGCACCGAGCCAGGGCCCGAAGTGTGCTGTGCGCAGCATCAGCAGCGCGACCAGGAATGTCCAGACGCTTGTGCTCAGAAAGCCGAAGTGCTCGCCGATCGCCATACCGGCGTAGCGGTGGAAGGCCTCGAATACCAGCGCTGCTGCGGCGCGCTGCGCCTCGCTGGCAGCCGGGTCGAGGTAGACATGCGCTAGGTGCGGGGCCAGGAACGGCCAGCGTAGGAAGCCCAGGGCTTGCGTCAAGCCGGCGACCACGCCAAACGTGGTCGCCACCGACAACGTCGCGGACGGCACCCTCACGTCGAGCACACGCCGAAATAGCACGACGAGCGGAATGAACAGCACGGCGGTGAGGGTCAGCCCGTACCAGGCGGCGATCAATCCGGCGCCACCAGCCTGAAACTTCGTGAGGATGTCGGCTGTCGGCCGGCCGAGGATCGCCGGGTATTCGAAGGTGATCTGGAGCAGCGTAAAGAAGATCGTAAAGGCGATCGGCACGACGATCAACAGCAGCCCGGTCAGGCGGCGAACGGTGTAGGTGGTCATCAGTCCGTCCTTTCTGTCCCTTGGTAGTCTGTCACTAATAGGAGTTACGCGGTTGGGAGGTTTGGAGGGCCAAGCCCTCCAAAGAACCCCTTTCTTTTTCTACCACCTGTGGCGGCAATGCCGCCACAGGTGGTAGAAAAAGAAGGTTCTCGGGGGCCAGCGGCCCCCGCGCCCCCGCTAAAACGCCAACTGCGTAGGTCCTGTCACTAACTCAAGGTCGATGTCATTCGTTCTAGAGTAATTGCACTAATCCGAGGATAGTGCAATTACTCTATTTGTCAAGTCCGACTTCGGACCGAGATCGAAGCGGCCGCAATCGGTGGAGTCAGCGCCGGGCCATTGAGGGGTGTGGATACGTGTGGGGCTATTTCAGCTCGGGGACGATATATGGCTCGAGAACTTGGAGCAAGAGCGCGACGCCACGCTCCACCTGGACATCGTCGACGATCAGGCCGCTGACCTCGACGCTCGCCAGCCAGAACTCGCTGATCAGCCAGCATAGCTCGGCAAGGCGGGTCACCGCGGCCGAGTCGGACGGCGCAGCAAGCACACCGGCGGCGACGAACAGGTCGACCAATTCGTGAAAGCCGGCGAACCCGCGGGCGCGGACCTCGACCCAGCGGCGCCGGAGCTGGTCGTCGCGGCGCAGCAGCGCAATCAGCTCGCGATAGATGAAGCGATAATCCCAGCTCATCATAAAGGTCGCGCGTACAAGCTCACGCAGATCGGCCAGCGTAGGTGGGTGATCGCGTGGCAGCGCGTAGAGCTGGTCGGCCCGCGCAAACTGCTGCTCGAACAGGGCGCGGATGATCTCTTCTTTGTTGCGGAAGTGATAGTACAGGTTGCCGGGGCTAATGCCCAGCGCCTCGGCGATGTGATTGGTGGAGACGGCGGCAGTCCCTGCCTCGTTGAAGAGGCGCAGCGCAGCGGCAAGGATGCGTTCAGGGGTCTTCATTGTGCTGCCCACTTGCTCGCTCATTAGCCTGGCGCTTGTCCGGCTGCACACCGTGGCGCGAGCGGCTGGTCAGGGACTACAATCAGCAGCTGGGCGTAGCCATATGTTCGTTCTACGCTATCGGGTAGATGTGGTTGCCCGCTCCTGTGGTTGCCCCAAGATCGCAAGTATAGCAGTGGCGGCACGACCATGCAAGGCGTTGAAGGCACCGGGGTGTGATGCATCCTTCTTGCGGCCGGCGATTGAAATCGCAGCTAGTGCG
>DATFXE010000299.1:0-5180 GCA_035258585.1 Roseiflexaceae bacterium
ATCATTGCGGTTCATTCCCATTGACGATGAATAACAAACCTCAAGTCTCAAGCCTCTAGCCTCTCCGCTCTGCGGCAGGCTACAGGAAGCGCTTGCGATACTGCGCCGGGGACTCGCCTGTGAAATCGCGGAAAGCGCTGATAAAGGCGCTGATGCTGTCGAAGCCAACCGCGGCGACCGTCTCGGTCGCATTGGCCTCGCCAGCGGCCAGCAACTCCATCGCGCGGATCATGCGCGCCCGGCGTAGAAACTGCCGCCAGGTCATACCGATCTCCTCAGCGAAGCGCCGCGCGAGCGTCCGCTCCGACACCAGCGCCGCACCGGCCACCTCGCCAAAGCTGAGCGGCTCTTCCAGCCGCGCCAGCGTGTGCTCGACCGCGCGCCTCAGCTCCTCCGAGCGCGGGCGCGGCAGCCAGAATTGATCGGGCGTCGCGGCCAGCTCGTTGCACACCGCCGCCAGCGACAGAAAGAAGCGGTCGGCCTCATCATCCTCGGCCGCGCGATCCGGCCCCCAGCGCATGGCGTAGCGGATCATCTCGCGCGCCAGCGGCGATAGCGCGAAGACCCGGCAGTTTGGCACGGGTGGCGGGATGCTGGTTCTTGAGTACAGCACCGAGCAGCACGTGACTGGCGCGCGGATGCTCACACGAATCGGCACGTCCGCGGCGATCCAGGCCGCCCGCTGCGGCGGCAGCAGCCACTGCGCCTGCGCGACCTCCAGGTGAAAGACTCCCGACGAGGCGTATAGCAGATAGTGGCGTGGAAAAGCGTTCCAGCCGCCGTCGAGCGACTGGAATTCCTGATAGAAGCCGAAGGCGGCGGTTGGGTTGCTCGCGATATCAATCGCCCTGGTCATTCGGATGTCTCACCAAGCAGATCGCGTAGGTACGGGTTCATTAACAGCCCTTCCGAATCAAGCTGGCGCCGCACGGCCTGGAAATCATCCCAGCGCGGGTAGAGCGGGCGCAGCTCAGGTGCGGTCAGCGAGTGCATCTTGCCCCAGTGCGGGCGGCCGCCGTAGGAACGCAAGATCGCCTCCATGGCGTCGAAATAGGCCCGGTACGCCATGCCCTTGTACATATGCACGGCGATATAGGCCGAATCGCGCCCCGTGGCCGGGCTGAGGTAGATATCGTCGCCGCGTACAAAGCGGCACTCAATCGGGAAATGCACCTGGAAGCGGCTGCGCTGGATGCAAGCATCGATCGCGCGCAGCGCGGCCACGAAATTCTCGGCCGGCAGGCTGTACTCCATCTCCTGGAACTTGACCATGCGCGGCGTGGCGAAGATCTTGTGGCTATAGTTGACATCCCGGCCATCCGTGATCAGCTGGCCCAGCAGCGCGCTGACGCGCGGGCTGACGGCCGGGAAGCGCCGGCACAGCTCGCTGAAGGCCCAGAAAGCGCCATTCTCCAGCGCCAGCTCGTTGAACTGTCGCAGCGCGTTCTTCTGCCGGGCCGGCGCGTCGGTCACATTCATGCGCTTGACCAGCGCGCTCGTGCCATAGGGCAACCAGAAGAATTCGAAGTTGCGATTCTCACACTTGTCGTCCTCCAAATTGGCCAGGCACTCCTCCAGCGTTTGCCGCCGCCAGCTGTAGTCGAGCCGGTAGGCCGGAGCCAGCTGGAGCGTGACCGATGTGATGATGCCCAGCGCGCCGAGCGAAACCTGCGCGGCCTTGAAGATCTCGCGGTTGTGCGTCTCCGAACACTCGATCAGCTCGCCCGCCGCGGTGACCAGGGTCAGCCCAGCCACCTGGGTCGAGATGCTGCCCAGGGTCACGCCGCTGCCGTGCGTGCCGGTGCTGATTGCGCCGCCGATCGACTGCACGTCGATATCGCCCAGGTTCTCCTGCCCCAACCCGTGCGTAAACAGCAGCTCGCCAAGCGCCTTGATCTGCGTGCCGGCCCGTGCCGTCGCCTGCCGGGCCGCCGGATCGACGCGCTCCAGCCCGCTGTAGCGATCGAGGCTCACCAGCACCCCATCGGTCCACGCCAGCGGGGTGAACGAGTGCCCGTTGCCCACCACCCGCAGGCCGCACCCGCGCTCGCGGCACTCGCGCACGATCGCGACGATCTCCTCCACACTTGCGGGGCGGCGGATCGCCGCGGGATGAGACGTCACCGAGCCGGACCAGTTCGACCATGAGGCGCTCATCTCTTCCACCTTGCGATAGCGATTGGGGATTAGGTACTTGGGACTGGGAGTGTGCCGCTTTCCCAATCCCTAGCTCCCAATCGCCAGTCGCCAATCCCTACAGAAACGCCTGCCCCTCGCCGCGATATGTCGGCGCCTGGCCCACCACCGCGCCGTCCGACGCCAGCAGCAGGCTGTTGAAACGCTCGCACAGCTCGCCGGCTTTGCTGTGGCGTAGGAAGATCGGGTCGCCCAGGCACAGCTGCTCGCCACCCTGGTAGTGGATCGGGGTTTGAACTTCGCCCGCGCCCTCGTTAGGCGAGAGCCGCACGCCGGAGGGCAGGTAGGGCCGCGGCAGCAGCGCCGGCCCCGCGCCGCCCGATGAGACATAGCCGCCGCCCAGGCAGGTGTAAATGCCGGGCTGCGGCCGCCTCACGATTTCGATCGCAAAGCCGGCGGCGGGCATGTGCCGGAACGCGCGATAGTGATCGAACAGCCCCGGCGCAAAGAAGCTCGAGCCGGCGGCCAGCTCGGTGACCACCGCCTCGCGCGCGGTCGTCTCCAGGCTGCCGGTGCCGCCGCCGTTCACGAAGCGCAAGTGTGCGCCGTGCCGCGCCAGCGCCAGTACCGCCGCCGCCCTCCGCCGCGCGACCACCGTGACCGAAAGGCGCTTCAGCAGCCGGATGGCCGCGCCGCGCGCCGGCTGCCCCGGCACATCGTCGCCCAGACCGGCCACCTGCGCCTCGTAGCCCATCACGCCATCCAGCCGCAGGTGCCTGCTGCGCTCGATCGCCGCATAGACCCGCAGCGCATCGGCCACCGAACGAACGCTCGATCGCCACACGCCGACGTGCTGGCTGGGCAGGTCCAGCGCCATGTCAAGATCCAGGCAGACCGGGAGGATCACGCCGCTGGCCGCCGCGCACGCCTCCAGGTGCTCGACATGCGCGATCGAGTCGACCATCGCGACGATCGTCTTCCCCTGGCGCAGCTCGTCGCACAGCGCGCGCACCTGGTCGGCGTGCCAGCACGGGTAGCCGATCAGCAGGTCATCCAGCCCACGCTGGCTCAGCCAGACCGCCTCGGGCGCGGTGAAGCACATGACGCCGCGGAACGCCGGGTCCGATGCCAAAATCAGCTCGATCAACGCCAGGCAGCGGATCGACTTCGAGGCGATCCTGATCCGTTTGCCGCCGGCGCGCATAACCGTCTGCCGGATGTTGGACTTCAGAAGATCGAGATCGACGAACGCGAACGGCATAAGCTGGCCGCGAAAGGTGTTTTTGTAGTATTGGTAGTCAGGCATTTGAGATGATGTTAGGACTTACGCAGTTGGCGTTTTAGCGGGGGCGCGGGGGCCTGCGGCCCCCGAGAACCTTCTTTTTCCACCCACCTGTGGCGGCATTGCCGCCACAGGTGGGTGGAAAAAGAAAGGGTTCTTTGGAGGGCAAAGCCCTCCAAACCTCCCAACCGCGTAACTCCTAGATGTATGAACAGCAGTCACAGGCGCACGCCATTTGGAGTTGGGAGCGTGCGGGCCGATTCGGCGCGGAACTGCCTGGCTCGCTCGACCGTACGAATCCATTCGTAGAACAGGCTTTTGACGTTCGTCACCAGCGCGCCTGCTCCGGCCGCGCGCTGCAGGCCATAGGCGTGCGCCGTGCCGGGCGAGCCAGTCGCATCCGCCACCACCGCGACATGGTAGCCACGCGCCAGCAGCCCCAATGCCGAGTGCGCAACGCACACGTCGGTCTCCAGACCAACCAGGATGGCGCTTCTCCGCCCGGTCTGCGCGACCGCCGCCATGATTATGGGCACGGCCGCCAGATCAAAGACCATCTTGTCGTAGACGTGGACGCCGGCCGGCAGCGCCCGAACAATCTGCGCATCCACGCCGCCCTCGCGCGCGATATCCTCGGCGGTGACGACGACCGGCACGCGCAGCCAGCTCGCCACACCGATCAGCCAGCAGATCCGATCGCGCAACAGCTGGCCCTCATCATGCGGCAGCTTGGCCAGGAACGGCGGTTGCACGTCGATCACAATCAACATCGAATCATCGACGTTGATCAGCGCTCGCTGAATATCGGCGCGCTTAGCTGTTTTCTGTTCCGCTGTCATAGGGTGTTCCCTAACACGACTTACGCGGTACCCCAGATGTGGAGAATGAAGCAGCGGTACTTTATGTGGCCTGCGACTTGCAACTTATCTGTCGAACGCCAGAATATCGATCCGCGAGCGCCGCACTTCCAGCCAGTCACCCGGCTCGACCCGCGGTTTACCGATCGTCTCTGCCAGGCTGGCGGCAGTCAGGCTGGTGCGTACCCCGATCACGCCCAGGCCGATATCCAGCAGCAGCTCGGTGTAGAGCGACTCATACGGCAGGTGCTCGCGCTCGGCCTCCCACGAGGGCACCGCCACGACCCGGCCATATGCCGCCGGCATGGTGCTGGCGCGCCCGTCGGCCAGGCCATGCTCGGCCGCCAGCCCCTGGAGCGGCGGCCCTGCCTGCAGCCGCACGCTGCTGAGCAGAAACACCAGCCGCGCTACGCCGGCGCGCCCCTCCAGCGCCGCATCCACCACATGATGCCGATCGACCACGCCCAACGCCGTCGCCGCCGGTCGGCCATCAAGCGGCGACGCATCCCGCAGCCGCAGCACTATCAGCGGCAGATAGCGCCGGCCATCCGCGTGCCGCCTGCCCGGCACGAGCCGCTCGAAGGTACATGGCAGGTTGAGCTGTTCGCTTAAAGGAAAACGCATTTCTCACTTTGACAGGTCTTACGCAGTCGGCGTTTGCAGGGAGGTTTGGAGAGACCGGGTACCCTCTGGGTGTCCCTCCAAAAAGGGGAGATCTCGGGGGCGGTTGCACCGCCCCCGAACCCCCACCGCGTAACTCCTAACTTTGACAAGATGACATGATGATATTGCAGGAGGTCATCATGTCATCTTGTCACCTCTTCCGGTTCCTGCTGCTTGATCAGCGCCTCGCGCAAGGCCTCGACGAACTCACGCGGGCGCTGGGGGCTGATTATCAGTGGCGG
>DATFXE010000300.1:0-6168 GCA_035258585.1 Roseiflexaceae bacterium
ATGTCTCGCGCCTCTACCTTCGTCGCGCGTCGATCGCCCTTCTGATCTCCTGCCCGAGCGCCCACTCGGCGCGCGCCGTGTCGTCCTCCAGCAGCAGCCGCGGCACCGGCATGGGCTGTCCCTGGGGATCGATCGAAACCAGGCTGAAGTAGCCGGTCGTGCAGACGCGCTTGTCGCCCTTCAATGGGTGTTCGGCGTAGATGTGGACGCGCACGATCATCGAGGTGCGGCCGACATAGATCACACGCGCGATCGCTTCGATGATCTCGCCGGCGTGGATTGGCGTCCGAAAGTCGATCCGCTCACTCGAGGCGGTGACGAGCGGCTGGCGGCAAAAGCGCAGACCAGCAATGGCTGCTGCCTTGTCCATCAGCGCCATGACCTCGCCACCGAACATAGTTCCAAAGTTGTTGGTTTGATTGGGGAGAACTATATCTGTGACGTGAACCTCGGGCGCCGGGCGGGCATCCTGCTTGGTCATATGGCCTCTTCTCTGCTGTACATGCGCCTATTATACAGCGTTGAACAGCGGTTGGCTTCTGCTGGCCGGGCGGGAGCACCACCCCGCACCCGGCACCACTTTTCGAAGAGAGCCTGAACGGCACCCTCTACCTCTCCCAGTGGCCGTGCCAGACTGAATTGAAAGCTACAATTAACATTCTCTTCTACAAACGCCCCTCCACAATTAATATACCTGTGCGATTATTGGGTCTCTGTCGTGTGAGGTATCCTTGACTTGCCCGCGCCAGGCGCTACCTCTCCTGAACATGCTCGCTTATCGCAAGTGCATAAGCCGAGCCGCGCACATGTAGGAGCCTTCTCATGACACAGCTGCGAGTCCTGACTGTTCTTCTTCTGGTGGCTGGATTGGTTGCTTGGGTCGCGCTGCGGGGGCAGGCGGCGAGCCAGAACGCCCTAGCCGCCAACCAGTCGTTCGCGGTTGCCTTGCCAGTGGTGCTCCGTGTGGAGGCAGGCGAGCTGCTGAGCGCTCCACCGCAGTCGGTTGTCGATGTCACCGACACGCCGACGGCCACTGACACCCCTACTCCGAGCGTCACGCCGAGCGCCACCCCCACCAACTCGCCGGATTGCGAGCTGGAAGTCAAGCAAAATCTGAACGGCGGGCTACGTTCAGATACCATGGCCGAGGTATCGAATCGCTCTACGCACTGCACCTATGCGATCGGGTTGGCGTCCTACGGGATTCCCGACAACAATTTATCGAATCAGCAGCTGTTCTCGTCACAAACGGCCATGATTCACCCTGGCGAGAGGCTGAACCTCACTGTCGAGCTGCCTAACTGCGCCTATCAAGTGGATCTGTTCTATGGTCCGCTCATTCAGGCATTCGATCCGGGGCATGGGCTGGTCTACGGCCAGCGCATCCTGGATACGCGTGTCCGGCGCACCGGTTTCTGCCTCCCAGGCACCATCACTCCGGCTGCCACGTCGACGCCAAGCGCCACATCGACGCCGAGCGCCACGCCAACCGAGACAGCCAGCCCGACGCCGGGTGGTGGCGGGAGCTAGTGCCCTTTCAGCGTGGCGAGTAGGTATGGCACGTCCACGTGGCGGCCTGGGGGGCGGGCTCTGCCCGCCCCCCAGGCCGATTTTTCTGGTCGTCGTGCGGGCGGATTCGCCACCAGCACGATGACCAGACAAGGCATCAGGAACGGCTGCGCCCTTCCTTACAACCCCAGCGAGCCTATGGCTGGGAGGTCTGGATTATTCAAATCCCTTAGTGCGGAACCTGCAACCGTTTTCACCATACCCCTGGCATCTCAGCCCAGCGCCTCTGGATCGTCTGATTGACTGGACTTACGCAGTCACCTACTCGGTGGGAGGTTTGGAGGGCCCGGGTACCCTCTGGGTGCCCATCCAAGATCTTTCTTTTTGGCCGGTGTCGGCCACATTCGTGGCCGACACCGGCCAAAAAGAGGAGTTTTCGGGGGCGACGCCCAGAGGGCACCCGGCCGCCCCCGAACCCCCACCGCGTAAGTCCTGTGATTGAAGGCCGGCGCCTCGGCGGCCACGCTGTCGCGTGCGCTGAACAATGTTGCCGGCATCAGCCCCGACACGCGCCGCCAGATCCTGGCCATGACGGAAGAGCTGTGCTATCATCCCAACGCGATCGCGCGGAGCCTGCAAGGGCAGCCCCGCAACATCCTGGCGTATGGCGCAGACGTCGGCGACAGGGTCTCGACCGAACTGTTCTTCTTCTTCTTACTGGCACGCAGATTGCTGCGCACTACAAAATGCGACTTGAAAAACGAAGACGCCAACTATGCTGATATCACAACGCACATTGCGATTTGGTCCCCACACGCTTCTGGCGGCAGACCCAGACAGCGAGGTGGCGCCGTACTTCCTGGCTGGCCGGAAGATGTACTACGTCGGCATGACCACGGGCGACCTCCAGCCGATCGGCGCCGAGCACCTGGTCGGCGAGATGGGCGGCTTGTGGGCCCACCCGCTCAAGGTGGCCGACGGCATGACGCTGCTGATCAGCGAGCCGGACGGAACGCAGCCGATGGCGCACGCAGTCGAGCTGATCGAGCTGCTGTCGCATGTCGAATGGCGCTACCGGCTCGGCGGCATGGAGATCAAGCGCCGTGACTTCGTCGCTGAAGATCACGCGGCCTTCTTCTCGCTGCTGACGCTCAAGAACGCTGGCGCCCGTCCGCGTGTCGGCAAGCTGCACCTGTTGGTCTGGCTGAAGTTCCTGGGCGGCTGGTTTAGCGGCAACAGCGCGCGCGGCGGCGACGAATTCTGGCTGGACGACACAGTGGTGCTGGGCTTCGACCGGCTCTGGCAGGGCCGCTGGGGCGTGGCCTGCGGCGCCAGCGTCGCACCGGAGCGCTGCGAGTTCGAGCCGCGCGAGGTCGGACGCGTGGCGACACTGACCTACCCGTTCACGCTGGCGGCCGGCCAGACCCAGACATGGGAGTTTCTGTTGACGGCCGACCATGAGCGTGGCCACGATGGCGCGCGCCACCTGTTCAGCCAGCTCGCCGGCACGGGCGAGAAGCTGCTGATCGACAAGCTCGATCGCTATCATCAGAAGGTATTCAAGGGCGTCGCATTGGAGGCGCCCGAGCGGGCAGTCAATCGCGCGTTCGCGCTGGCCAAAGCCAATTTGCAGCTGCTCAGCGCCGACTACGACCCGAGCCTGCCGCCATACTTCCTGGCCGGCGTGCCTGAATATCCGCAGCTGTTTGGCTGCGATACCGAGTACACCGTGCCCGGCGCGGTTGCGGCTGGCTTCGTGGAGACATCCAAGAGCGCGCTGCTGGCGCTGGCCGACTACGGCCAGCGCGCCTGCGGCCGCATTCCGCATGAGATCACCACCAACGGCCGGGTCTTCCATCCCGGCAACACGCAGGAGACGCCGCAGTTTGCGGCGGCCTGCTGGGATTACTTCCGCTGGACCGGCGACCTGGTGTTCCTACGGCGGGTTTACCCGCTGTGCAAAGAAGGGATCGACGAGTACATGCCGGCGATCTGGGGGCCGGCCGGCAACCTCTACCCGATCGGCGAGGGCATGATCGAGCGTCACGGCATGGGCCCGTGCAAGCTGGATAGCACCTGCTATCTGTTCCAGGCGCTGTGCGCGCTGCGCGACATGGCCGAAACGCTCGATCAGATCGACGATGCGCGCCGCTATGCCGCGCGCGTGAATGAGTTGAAGCGCCGGTTCGACCAGGACTGGTGGCTCGAAGACGAGCAGATGTACGCCGACTCGCTCCACGCCGACGGCACGCCCCAGTTCGACCGCCATTGGACAGTGGTCCTGCCGCTCCAGCTTGGCCTGGCCGATCCCGAGCACGCCGCCCGCTCGCTGGAGCGGATCGAGCGCGAGTGGGTCAATAACTGGGGCCTGGTCCACACCCGCGAGCGCGAAGAGTTGGTCTGGACGCTGCCGACCGGGCTGCTGGCGCTGACGGCGTTCGCCTTCAACCAGCCGGAACTGGGGCTGCGCATGCTCCAGAACATCGCCGAGACCGCCAGCTACGGCGCGCTCGGTGCGTTCAAAGAGCTGATTCCGATCGGGCTGTGTTTTGTGCAGCTCTGGTCGGCGGGCCTCTACGCGCAAGCCATCATCGAGGGGCTGATGGGGCTACGGCCGCTGGCGCACCTGCACCGGCTGTCGATAGCGCCCTGCATGCCCGCGCACTGGCCGCAAGCGCGCCTGAGCGCCGTGAATGTCGGCGCGCACACTCTTACGCTCGAGATCCGACCGGATGGGCTGGAGATTCAGCATATCGGCGGCCCCGAGCCGCTCGATCTGCGCTATCGGCTGCCGGCTGGCATTGGGGAGATCGAACATTCGATCGCCTATGGCGGGCCTCCGCAGCTGATTGCCGACGAACAGGGGCGTTGGTTGCAGCTCGTGCTTGCACCAGGCCAGCGAGTCACCGCGCAGGTCATGGCCGATCGGGTGTATGTACGGGCGCCCGATCGGCGTGAGGAGCAGCCCAAGGGCGCGGAGACGCCGGAGCCGACGGTGAGTGATGGGGTGAGGGGGTGAAAGGGTGAGAGGGTGACGGCAATTCTTCACCTTGTCACCCCCTCACCCGGTCTGGCAGGAAAGGGGTAGTGGGCTGGGCAGGTTGGATCGCCGGTGATACATGCTGTACAGACGCTCGAAGAGAAGATTGGCATCACGGATGCAAGGAGGCAACCGATGGTATCTCGCAAAGGATTTGGGGCGCTGCTCTTGATGCTGGCGCTGCTGGTTCCGATTCTGGCCGCCTGTGGCGGCGGTGGCACGAGCGGAGCGGCGACGTCGGCGCCGGCTCCCGGCGCAGCCACCGCTGCGCCGGCGGCTGAAGCTCCGACGGCTGCGGCAGCCCCAACCACCGCCGCAGAGCCGACCGCGGCGAGCGCTGGCGCGGCGCCGACCGCGATGGCAGAGGCCACGTCGGCGCCCGAGGCCGGTGGCGCACCGGCTGGCGCCACCGCTGGCGCCAGCGGCGATGCCACCAAGATCCAGGTCGAAGATGGCGCCACGCTGCGCGTCTCAAGCTGGGGCGACCCATCGGAGCAGAAGGTCAACACCGATGCGTTTGCGCGGTTCAATAAGCTATTCCCCAACGTCAAGATCAACTACGAGCCGCAGCCCAAGGACTTCCAGACCAAGATGAAGGCTGATGTGGCCGGCGGTACCGAGCCAGATGTGTTCTACCTGGACTCGTCGCTGATGACGGCCTTCGCGCCAAATGGCGCGCTACTGCCGCTCGATGATGTAATGCAGACGGCCGGCGTCAAGGCCGACGACTACCTTGGCGATCTGATCAAACTGTTCCAGCAGGATGGTAAGACCTACGCGCTGCCGAAGGACCAGGGCTCGTTGGCCCTGTTTGTCAACGACGACATGGCCCAGAAGGCCGGCGTGGACGTGAAGAACCTGAAGACCTGGGATGACGTGACGGCGGCGGCCAAAAAGATGACCTCGGGCGAGGGGCCGGGCAAGACCTACGGCCTCTGTGACGATCCGGATGTCCAACGCGTCAGCGCCTTTATCCTCCAATCCGGCGCAGTTATCGAGAACAACAAAGCGGCCTTCAACCAGGCGGGTGGTGTCAAAGCTGTCGAGTGGTGGTACGGCTTCAAGAAGGATGGCACCGGCGAGGCTCCGAAGAATATCGGCTCCGACTGGTGCGGCGATGCCTTCAGCAAGAAGAAAGTAGCGATGGTAGCCGAGGGTGGCTGGATGCTGCCGTTCATGCAGCAGCAGGCGCCGGACGTCAAGTTCACGGCTGTGCCGCTGCCGCTGCCTCCAAGCGGCGGCAAGCAGGCAACGCTGGTGTTCACCAACGGCTGGGCCGCCTCGGCGCGCACCAAGTACCCCAAGGCCGCCGCCGCGCTGATCCTATACCTGACCAGCGCGGCCAACCAGAAACCGATCCTCGAAACCGGCTTCGCGCTGCCGACGGTCAAATCGCTCACCAATGACCCCTATTTCCAGACGAACCCGAACGCGAAGGTGTTGGCCGATGCGCCGTCGTATGGCTCGGTGGCCGACCTGGTCTTCGGTGGGCCGGCGAAGAAGGAGGATGTGATCAAAGCCTTGAAGGAGCAGGCGTTCGAGCCGATCTTCCTGAACGGCGCAGACATCAAATCGTCGCTTGACACGGCCGCGCAGGCAGTCGATCAGGTCCTGAGTTC
>DATFXE010000301.1:0-9941 GCA_035258585.1 Roseiflexaceae bacterium
TCCGGCCGGGCAGCGCGCCGATATAGGTGCGCCGGTGGCCGCGGATCTCGGCCTCGTCGCGGATGCCGCCCAGGCTGGTGCGCACAAACTGGCGGCCCAGCGCACGGGCGATCGAGCGGCCCAGCGAGGTCTTGCCCACGCCGGGCGGGCCGACAAAGCAGAGGATCGGCGAGCGCATCTTGTTGCCGGCCAGCTTGCGCACCGCCAGATATTCCAGCAGGCGCTCCTTGACCTTCTCGAGCCCGTAGTGGTCCTCGTCGAGCACTTCCTGGGCCTGCGCGATGCTGATCTCAGGCAGCTGTTCCTCGGCCCACGGCAGGTTGGTCAGCCAATCCAGGTAGGTGCGGATGACGCCGGCCTCGGGGCTGTTCATGCCCTGCTGGGCCAGCCGCTTCAGCTCGTGGGTGGCCTGCTCTTTAACATACTCCGGCGCATTCAGCTCGGCGATCTTGCGGCGCATCTCGTCGATCGGGTCGTCCGAGTCGTCGTCCTCGCCTAACTCGCGGCGGATCACGCGCATCTGCTCACGTAGGAAGTATTCGCGCTGGCTCTGATCCAGCACCTCTTTGGTATCCTGCTGGATCTTCTGGCGCAGCTTAAGCAACTCGAGCTGGCGCGCCAGCAGCATATAGGCCTTGCGCAGCCGCTCGATCGGGTCGATCTCGTTCAGGATGTCGAGCCGCTCCTGGAACTCAAACGCCGGCGCGTAGGTCACGATATCGGCCAGATGGCCGGGCTTGTCGATGCGGTGCACGAATGCGACCGCGTCCTGCGGCACTTCGCCCAGGTGATCGACGAATTCGTCGACCTGCTGCTTGACCGTCTCCATCAGCGCCTCGACCTCCATGCCGACTGGTTCGGCATCGGAGAGCGGCACGCAGCGCACACGGTAGAACGGCTCCGACTGGAGGCTGGCCTGAATCGCGGCCCGCGTCAGCCCCTCCAGAATAATTCGCACTGTGCCATCAGGCAGCTTGATAAACTCTTCCAGGCGAGCGATCACGCCGACCGACGGCAGCTGCTGGGACTGACCATTCTTGTAGCCTTCGATCTCATTCTCGGAGACGAAGATCAGCAGCACTTCCTGGTCTTCTTCCCATGCCTGCTCCATTGCCCGGTAGGATTTCCCCTGCCCGACCTGCAGCGGCACTGTCATGTGCGGCATGATCACCATTTCTCCCAGCACGACGAGCGGCAGGTCGCGTTCATTTGTCTCGACGCGACTGGCGAGTCCCTTGACTAATTCGCGCTCGGAGGTTTCCCGGTTCTTACTCATCTGCTATCCTCACTTGTCAGGCTGTCAGCCCGCATACTTTCAATTTAGGCGGGTTAAGATCACTTTTAGCGCCAATTAAAATCTTGATCTTCAGCCTGTTCTCATGGTACCACAACTTTGGCTGTTTGAAGATGAACGCTGGCTGAGATCTATTTGGATCGAGCCGCGCTGGGCGCTCATTCTTTTGTACTGTGTACACCGAACAGGCTGCCGGGAAGGTTCGGTGCGGCCAACCCTGTGTGACCAACAGATCACGTCTTGAACACGGCTGCGTCGTCGGCGTGCTCGCGCGCTTCGAACGCGCGCACCATGCCCTCGAGCATTGTGTCGAGCAGGCGCAGCAACTCGGCTGCCTCTTCAGGTGGGATGTGCGCCAGCGCTGCCTGCATCTCCGCCTGCCGCGCCGACTTGATCGCCTGCAACACCGCCCGCCCGCGCTCGGTCGCCGAGACCATCACCTGGCGGCGGTCGCCATCCGGTCGCCCGCGCGCGACCAATCGCTTTTCCAGCAGCCTATCCACCACGCCCGTGAGCGACGCAGCCGATTGGTGCGTGGAACGCGCCAGATCCGACATCCTGCATTCACCATCGCAGTAGCTCAGATGCAACAGTGTGTGAAACTGTGGCACGGTCAGGTCGAAGCGCTCGTCGGCGAGCAGCTGCATGAATTGACGCTGACCCAGCCAACCGATCTGCATGATCGCCTGCTCGATGCGCTCGAATACAAGTTCATCTATGCTATTGGAGGTCATCACAGTTACTCGGTATTATTGATATTCAATGTTGCTAAGTATATCATTTGATGCCTCTCTCGTCAAATACGCCCACATCTGTTTGCACTTTTGCAGAATGGCTGGTTGGGGCGGTCGAGGAGGGGGCACCCAGAGGGTATCCAGGCCTCTCCTCGACCGCCCCAACCAGGTTTCGGGGGTGCCAGCCGGCGGCTTCGCCGCCGGCTGGCACCCCCGAAACCCCAAAATGTCAAGACTGTAGAGATAGGGGCGTTAGCTTATAGGAGATGGCCAACATGGGCTTTGCAAGAGATACCTTGCATCTCAAAGTAAATTACAGCCCCGCCAACATTCCGATCACATCTTGTGTGCCACAGCGCCAGCGGAGCAAGGTATCATCCTTGCACATCGATCAGATTGGTTCCCGTTGATGTTGAGGGCCCAGCGATGACTTCACGTAATATCTTAATAGTTGACGACGAAGCCAACCAGCGTCTGATGGTTGAGCAAGCCCTGCGCGCCCTCGCGTTCGACTGGAATATATCGACAGCCGCATCGGGGCAAGAGGCGCTTGAAGCGCTGGCGCTCCGAGCCGCCGATCTGATTATCACCGACTATCACATGCCGCTGATGAATGGGCTCGATCTGATCGCGCGCGTGCGCGAACGGCATGTTCCCGCGCGGATCATTCTGATCACCGCCTACAGCTCGCCCGAGCTGTACGACGCCGCGCAGCAGCTGCAAGTCGATCACTATCTCACCAAGCCAGTCCCGCTGACCTTGCTGCGCCGTCTCGCCACCGGCGTGCTGGAGACTATCCCTGCGCCAGCCGCAAGCGATCGCTAGTGTGCAGTTTTATAACAGTTTGCAGTAGGCAGGAGGCAGTAAGCAGTTGCATTCTACGCGCTACAATGCGTTTCTCGCCTATGCATAAATGCTCAACTGTTTTGTAATCTGCTGTAGTGCGCGCCAACATCTTACTTCGGCCGGACCGTATCGGCCTGCTTGAAGCCCTGCTGATCCTGGTGAGCACCTCCATCCCCAGTCCCGCGCTCGATCTCCAGTCGACCCACAACGTATAGAATCAGCAGAATCAAGAGCGTGCTGCCCACAGCCAGGACATAACGCTCCAGTCCCACTGCGATCCCTATTGCCGCGGTGACCCAGATCGAGGCAGCCGTCGTCAGTCCACGCACGCGATTCCTGCCGGAGACGAATATCGTTCCCGCGCCCAGGAAGCTTATGCCGGTGACGATCGCCTCGACTGTGGCCAGCGGCTCGATCTGGATGCGAAAGTTACCGACGGGGCCAGCCGGCGCGAGCGGCTGTGACTCGATCGCAAACAGGTCGGTGAAAGAGACAAACAGCGTCGCGCCGACGGCGACGAGCATATGCGTTCGTAGCCGATCACGCCGCTGAGCAACATAGCGATCACCACCCGCAGCAGAATCCATAGCTCTAATTCCACGTAAGTCCTCCCTTTCGCCAAAGACGAAAGACGAAGGACGAACGGTTCATGACCTTCGTCCTTCGTCTTTCGTCCTTGATCCCTGCTGTAGCAGCAAGGTGCGTGCCTAGCCAGGCATCAGTGAAAATGGATGATCCGCAGGAAGCTGTCGGCCTTGAGCGATGCCCCGCCCACCAATGCGCCGTCGATATCCGGCTGGGACATCAGCTCGTCCACATTGTCCGGCTTGACGCTGCCGCCGTATTGGATGCGGATCTGGTCGGCGACTGGCTGGCCGTACAGCTCTGCCAGCGTGCGGCGAATGGTGGCATGCATGGCCTGCGCGTCGGCTGGAGTCGCGGTATCGCCAGTGCCGATCGCCCAGACCGGCTCGTAGGCGATCACCACATCGGCAAGCGCCCCCTCCGCCACACCCTCCAGCCCGGCTCGCAGCTGGCCGATCACCACCGCCTCGGCCTCGCCCGAGTCGCGTTGGGGCTTGGTCTCGCCTATGCACAAGATGCCGCGCAGCCCGTGGCCGAGCGCGGCGCGCAGCTTGCGGCCGATGATCGCGTCGGTGTCGCCGAAGAATTGGCGCCGCTCGCTGTGGCCGACGATCGTGTAGGCGCAGCCGACATCCTTCAGCATCAGCGGCGAGATAGCCCCGGTGTATGCGCCCTGCTCCTCGTAGAACACATCCTGCGCTCCCAGACCGATCGGCGTCTCTTGCAGCAGCGGGCTGAGCGCGTGCAGCGCGGTATAGGGTGGGCAGATCAGCACTTCGCGGTCGCGTATGTCGCCTAGGTCGTGCAGGAGCGCTTCGGCCAGTTCGACCGCCTCGGCGATCGTCCTGTACATCTTCCAGTTTCCGGCGATCAGGGGCGTGCGCATCGTACAACTCCTTTAGGGCAGTGCACTAGAAGCTACGAATTGGGACGCCGAGGAGGCTCCATACCATCAGCGGTTCGACGGCGAACGCCAGCAGGATGCCGATCGCCACGGTGATGCCAAAGTAGAGCGGGCTCCAGGCCAGCACCTTGGCGCCATCGAACGGGCCGGCGGGGATCATGTTGAACAGGCCGATCCAGGCGTTGAGCTTGAATCCGCTGTAGCAGAGCAGCAGTGCCCATCCCGGCAGTGCCATCCCTGCAAAGTAAAGCACCGGCAGTGCCAACAAAAACAGCAGCGCAAAGACCAGGTTCGTGGCGGGACCGGCCAGTGCGATCAAACCACCCTGGCGCTCGGTCAGGTACCCGCGGTGCCACACGGCGCCCGGCGCGGCGATAAACAGGCCGGCGAAGGCGATCACAATCGAGAGTATCAGCCAGGCATTGTTGGCGACGAAGTGAGCCTCGGCGCCAAAGCGGCGCGCGACGATCCGATGCGCGAGCTCATGGAACACAAACGCCAGCCCGCACACCACTCCTGCCACCAGCAGCCCGATCAAGAAACGAAATGTCAGCAGATTCTGTGCGCCGGTTTGCAAGATCGCATAGGCAAGCGTCGTACCGGCCCACGCCTTCAGCAGTTCGACATTATCATTGGATCGGCCACGAAAAATGCCTTCGTCAGGTATGCTAAACAGTCTATTCACGTTCTATTGCTCACAGTTCTAGAAACGAACGAGGCTCAGCCAAGCGCGCCGCTTGATCGGCCGCTTCCGAATCATCCACCACTTGTCGCTCGTCGTTGGTCGTCTTCGTCGTGGCCTTGTTTATTGCCGGGCTCGGCCGGTTCCCAGGCGTGCTCGCCGATCAGCGGCACAAAGCGCACTTCGCCCAACCGCTCGGTATGCGTCCGATGGTTGGTGCGAGTCAGCCGCAGCAGCAGCTGCTCCCGACGTCCACCGATCGGGATAACCAGCCGGCCGCCCTCGCCGAGTTGCTCGCGCAGCGGGCGTGGCACCCAGGGCGCCGCCGCCGGAACCGCAATAGCATCGTACGGTGCGTAGGCCGGTAGACCGGCGGTTCCATCACCCTGGAACACATGCACGTTTGTATAGCCCAGATCGTGCAGACGGCGCTCGGCCGCCTCGGCCAGCGCTGGCCACCGCTCGATCGTATATACCTCGCCGGCTAGCCGGCTCATCACTGCTGCTGCATAGCCCGATCCCGCGCCGACCTCGAGCACCCGGTCGCCCGGCTGCAGGCTGAGCGCCTGGGCCATCAGTGCGACGATATATGGCTGCGAGATCGTCTGACCGTCGCTAATCGGCAGCGCCCGGTCGCCATACGCGTGCGCACGCGCCTCCGGCGGCACGAACAGGTGCCGCGGGACGGTGGCCATGGCGTTGAGCACCCGACTATCGGTGATGCCGCGCTGCTCGAGCTGTGCCCGCACCATGGCGTTTCGTTCATTATCTGAATCCATACCTGTGTCTCCTGATCAGGCACTATTATACCTCAGCCGTACAGTATTGCTATCTATTCATTTTGGCAGCGCCCACTGGTAATGAACTGGTATCAGGCTATTCTTAGAATGCACATAGTAAATATTACCGCTACAGTGAAGCGCCGCCGAGCAGCGGTCTCAGTAAGGAAGCACAACAATGTCGCCGAATATCAACGACTCCGAGCTGGTTGCCCGCGCCAAAGCTGGTGATCACGCCGCGTTCACCCAAATCTATGAGCGCTATGCTCCGGCGATTTATCGTTATATTTACTTTCGGATTGGCGAAGCTGAGCTAGCCGAAGACCTGCAGGCCGAAGTCTTCCTGCGGATGCTGGAGGGCATTCATCGCTATGAGGATCGGGGTTGGCCGATCTCGGCCTGGCTCTACCGGATCGCGCACGACCGCACGATCGATACCATCCGCCGCCGGCGCAACCGCCAGCATATGCCCCTGGAGTCGTGGGGCGGTATGTGCGACGGCCCCGAGGGCAGCGTCAGCGCGCAACTGGAGTATGAGGAGATCAACCGGACGCTGAACGATCTGACAGAAGATCAGCGCCAGGTCATCCAGATGCGCTTTATGGCCGACATGTCGATCCAGGAAGTGGCGACGAAGCTTGGCCGCACCGAAGGTTCGGTCAAGGCGCTGCAGCACCGCGGCCTGCAATCGCTGGCGCGCCGGCTCCAGCCGATGGTGGCGGCTCCGTAGCACCGACGTCGCTTGAAAATCTTCCTCCTCCGCACCACAGCCGCCCCAAAGGCGGCTGTGGTGTTTCAACTGCTCTCTCCTGCTGATCGTGTGTTATCCCGGATGGACGTGTCGCACGATCCCCCGAATCGCCCCGTGGCATAGTCTTCGGTGCGCTTGTCGCCTGGCGAAACGAAGAGCTGGTTGCCTTTGCCATACTCGATGCAATCGCCAAGCAAGAAGAACGCAGCTGAGTCGCTCATCCGCGCGGCCTGCTGGATACTATGCGGCATGATGATAATCGTATAGCGTTTTTTGAGATCGATCAGCATATCTTCGATCTTGCCAGTGGAGACAGGATCAGCGCGGCGGTAGGCGCGTCGAGCAGCAGCACCTCTGGCTCCAGCGCCAACGCGCAGGCGATGGCTTGCCGCGCGGAGCGCGCGGATTGAAATGCCGTAGTGGGATGTGCATCAAAATGTTATCTCTGATAATATTAATGGTTTATTAAGAACGAACGCATTTTACCATGTTCCCTACCACGCTTTGAGAGAGTATGATAGGCTATATTCATCACTTTGTAATCGGAGCGCGGTATGGTTTTTGATACGGTTCGGGCGCGACGTTTCCCATGGTGTAATCAAGTCTCGACGCCAGCGTTGCTAAGAGGGTTCGATGTTGAACCCCAAAATGGGCGTTTCGGTGCGCGAGCCGATTGACCAGGAGCCGCCGATCGCCGCCGCTGGCGGTGTCGTCTATCGCTGGTCGCCAAACGGCCAGCTAGAAATCCTGCTGCTCAAGAAGCAGGGCGGCTTCTGGACGCTGCCCAAAGGCCGGATCGAACCAGGTGAAAGCGTGCAGGACGCTGTGTTGCGTGAGGTCGCCGAGGAGACCAGCATGACCGGCGAAGTCGGGGCGATGGTTCGCCAGGTGTTCTACACGATTCAGAAGGCCGGGCGTCGCCGCCGCAAGGTCGTGAGTTACTACCTGGTGCGCGCAGTTGCTGGTAGCCCGCGCCCGCAGGCGCAAGAGCGCATTCTGCATGTGCGCTGGTTCTCGATTGGGGCGGCGCTCCGCCGTATTCGCCGCCGCCGCATCCGCAATGTGGTGCGTGCGGCGCGGGCAACCCTCAACGCTGGCGCCGATCCGGAATCCAACGAGGCGGCCTGATACCGATGCCGCTACCATAAGTCCGATTACAGCAATTGGCAGATCGCGCCCTGGATTATACAGCTTGATTGGCTTACAATGCTGGCATGATAACGGTGCAGCCAGTGAGGTGCGGCCATGCTGTCTCGAATCGTGCGCTTCATCATTCTGCGCTTGGTGCAGCTGTTCTACCCGCATATCGAGGTGCGCGGCGAGGAGCAGCTGCCCGATGGCCCCAGGTTGTTTGTGCTGAACCACCCCAATGGCCTGCTCGACCCGCTGGTGCTGATGCTGGCGCTCGAGCAGCAAGTCTCCTTTTTAGCCAAGAGCACATTTTTCGCCAACCCGATCGGGCGGGTGCTGATGCGCGCCTTCGGCGCGCTGCCGGTCTATCGCCAGCGCGATATTGGCAAGCCGGGCGGCCCGCCAGCCGGCGCCGTGGATGCGAACGAGGCGACATTCGCCGGCTGCCGCGCGCTCCTGCGAGCGGGGCAACCGATCGCGCTGTTTCCCGAGGGCACAACCCACTCCAACACCATAATGCTGCCGCTGCGTACCGGCGCCGCCCGGATCGCGCTCAGCGCCGAAGCGGAAGCGAACTGGCAGCTCAAGCTTCAGATCATACCGGTCGGCCTGTGGTATCAGAAGAAGGCCCAGTTTCGATCGGCAGTCCTAGTCGTGTTCGGCCAGCCGTTTGGCCTGGGCGAGTACCGTTCGCGCTACGAGAGAGATGATCACATGGCGGTGGATGTGCTCACGGAAGAGATCGATGCCCGGCTCGACACCGTCGTGCTCCAGGCTGAGAACGCTGAGCTGCTGACCGGCATTCCTTTGGTGGCGGCTTGGACCGCCGCATATGAGCTGGAGACCCTGGAGGAGCGACACGCTCGCGCGACCGAATTGCTGGCGGCCTATCAGCGGCTACGCGTCAGCGATCCGGCCCGTCTGGAGGAGATCGCGCGCGAGGCGCGGCACTACGCGCGAGTGCTGCGAACGCTCGGCATCGACGACCCTTGGGATCTGGAGCTGAGCGCGGCGCGGCGCGGGCGGCTCGTCTCGCTGGTGCTCTGGCTGATTGTCGGCTTTGTCCCGGCGCTGGCCGGCATTGTCCTGAGCTACATTCCTTACCGGCTAGCCGCGCCGCTTACGCCGGTGCTGCTGGGCGATCACGAGGAGACCACCAGCACCGGCAAGCTGATCATCGGCTCGGCGCTCGTCGCGCTGACCTGGCTGGTCGAGGCGATTGTCTGCGGGGTGATCTTCGGGGCGATCTGGGGTTTTGCGCTGCTGGCGCTGGCGCCGCTGCTCTCATATGTCGCGTTGCGCTGGGGCGAAAGCTGGCGTGAGCTGCGCGAGGCCGCCGGGTATGCCTGGCTGACGGCGCGCCATCAGCAGATGGTTGCCGAGCTCGTGGCGCGCCGGCGCGCGCTAACCGAGCGGGTGGCCGAAGCGGTGCGGATTTCCGATCTCACGGCAGCCGAGCCATTGGAACGTTAGAACGTTAAGCGTTCCTGCACACCTTCCAACCTTTCGGCCGTATCCCACGGGGTCCGATTGGCGGTAGTAGATACAGTGTCAAATCCCACCAGAAGGACTCCCATGGCCGAGTATCACCTACGAATCAAAGAACTTCCATCCGGCGAGCAGCCACGCGAGCGCCTGCGCGACTATGGACCTGCCGCGCTCAGTGATGCCGAGCTGCTGGCGATCCTACTGCGAGTAGGCGTGGCTGGCACAAATGTGATTCAGCTGGCTCAGCAGCTGCTGGTAGAATATGGCGGTTGGCCCGGCCTGCTGCGGGTGGATCATCGCGCGCTGTGTGAGCGCCACGGCATGGGCGAGGCCAAGGCCTCGACGCTCAAAGCCGCCTTGGAGATCGGCCGGCGGCTGCTGCTGACCGAACATGAGCAGCGCTTTCAGATCAAGAGCCCGACCGATGCGGCGAATCTACTGATGCTCGAGATGAGCCATCTCGACCAGGAGCACTTGCGTACCGTGCTGCTCGACACGAAGAACCGCGTTCAAGCGATTTCGACCGTCTATATCGGCTCGCTCAACGCCTCATTGATCCGAGTGGGCGAGATCTTCAAAGACGCGCTCAAGCGGAATAGCGCCGCGCTGATCGTCGTTCACAATCACCCCTCTGGCGACCCCACCCCGAGCCCCGAGGATGTCGTGGTCACGCGCGAGATCATTTCAGCCGGCAAACTGCTCGATGTCGATGTGCTGGATCACCTAGTGATCGGCCAGGGCCGCTTC
>DATFXE010000302.1:0-13321 GCA_035258585.1 Roseiflexaceae bacterium
CGGCAACACGATGTTCCAGACATTGGGCAACCTCCAAGCCAATCCCCAAGCTGGCCTACTGTTGATCGACTTCGCGAGCGGCGCCACGCTGCAAATGGCTGGCACGACGCGTATCATCTGGGATGCAGAGCGTGTAGCCGAGTTTGCTGGTGCGGAACGCCTGGTGGAGGTGACCGTCGCGGACGTAGTTGAAATCGCCGATGCGCACCCATTCCGCTCACACACGGTCGAATACTCGCCATTTAACCCAGCCTGAAGCTGCCTGTCAACCACCCTGGCCAGTGAAAGCCCGAGAGCAAGATGCGACGTACTGCCGTGAGGTGGGTGAAGCAGGTTAGTGTGCTTGAGGAGAGAAAGTGCGCGTCAGTATGCGGCGAATTTCAGGTATCGCAGTAGCGAAGATATAGCTTTGATCTCAGCCGAGGAGCTGGCCGCGGCGTGGATGAGATTGCTGATGCGCGTGGTGCCGGCAGGCGCCTGCTTGGGACCGAGCAGATAGCCGCTCAGCTCGGACAACAGCAGAGCGAGCAGGGTGTGCCGATGGATCAGGATGAGCTGGAGCAGCTCACAGGCGGTCTGCACCAGCCTCAAGTCGAGCTGCTCGGCCAGCTTGTCTGCGAGGGTCGAAGAAACTGCACCAGCAGCGAGCGCATGGACTGGGCCAAGACTGGATCGGCTTGCGAGATAGGTGCGCTTATGTGACAATCTCTGATCTGAAACCTCCGCGATAGCTGTTTGGTTCAGCAGCCACATGCTAGCGCAGGAGGTTTCAGCCTGCTACCCTTTGTCATATTCGGCATGACTCATGACATGAGTCATCCCGAATATTACAATCGGATCTTTGGGCGTTGTAATGCAGCATGTCTCATATCATTCCCGGCGCAGTATTCCAATCTGCTCCTCGCAGGTGCTGCTTCGGGGCCGCGCAGCGGCCCCGAAGCAGCACCTGCGACCGCTTTATTTGTGGCTGCGAGGGCGTGGGAATGCGCCGCGGCACATTCCCACGCCCTCGCAGCCACCGTGTTAAATACGGGATGACTCATGGTGGTATAGTTATTATTCGAAAGTCCCTAAACACGCTCGCGCAGGCGCTGGAGCCGCTCCCCGGCGGCCTCTAGCGTCTCACGCTTCTTGGCGAAGCAGAAACGGGCGATGGCTGGCGCCGCCGCCGGATCGGCGTAGAAAGCTGAGGTAGGGATAGCCGCTACACCCAGCTCGGTGGTCAAGAAACGACAGAACGCACGGTCGTCGGCGAAGCCCAGCGCGCTGATGTCGGCGCTGATGAAGTACGAACCCTCAACCGGCAGAGTCGGCAGGCCAGCGCTCTCCAACATTTCGCGCAGCAACAGTCGCCGCTGGTCATACTCGGCGTGGAGCTGCTGATAGTAGCCATTCATTGCCGCCCGCTCCAGCGCCACCGCGGTAGCCTCCTGGAAGGGCGTCGACGTGGCGAACGTCACCCATTGGTGTGCGGCGCGCAGGGCCTGGTTGAGCGCGGCTGGCCCGACCGCGTAGCCGATCTTCCAGCCGGTGACGCTAAAGGTTTTACCGACACTGTTGAGCGTCAGCGTGCGATCCCACATGCCCGGCAGGGTGGCCAGCGATACATGCTCGGCCTGGTCGTAAACCATTCGGTCATACACCTCGTCGGCGATCGCCAGCACATCATACTCCTGGCACAGCGCGGCGATCAGCTCCAGCTCAGCGCGACTGAAGACCTTGCCGGTCGGATTGTGCGGCGTGTTCAGCAGAATCAGCTTTGGGCGGCCCGTGAAAGCGGCGCGCAGCTCGTCGGCATCCAAGTGCCAGGACGACGACCGACGACTGACGACTGACGACTGAACCGGCGGACTCTCGTCGGTGGTCGGTGGTCGCCTGCCCTGAGCGAAGTCGAAGGGGTGGTCGGTGGTCGGCGGGTAGAGCTTGACATAGATCGGCGCCGCGCCAGCCATGATCACGTCCGGCGCGTAGGCATCATAGGCCGGCTCCAGGATAATCGCCTGATCGCCTGGGTCGAGCAGCGCCAGTGCGGCGTCGCACAGCGCCTCGGTGGCGCCGCTGGTGACGGTGACCTCGGTTTGCCAATCGACAGCACGACCGTGCTTGCGCTGCCATTCGGCGGCCACGGCTTGGCGCAGATGCGGCAGGCCAGGCATCGGCGCGTACTGGTTGAGATCGGCGGCGATCGCGGCGGCGGCAGCTTGCTTGACGAAGTCGGGGCCGGCGGAATCCGGAAAGCCCTGGCCCAGATTGATCGCGCCGTGCTGGACCGCCAGCGCGCTCATCTCGGTGAAGATCGTGGTGCCGAAGCCGGCGACTCGGCGGGCAAGTCGATTGGACATAAGCTGCTCCTGCTACTGGTAGTCGGCGCGAATCTTAGCCGCCGCTGAGGATGATCTCGCGCCGGGCGAAGACATACACCGCCATCGTCAGCAAGCCCAGCGTGAGGAACAGCTGCGCGAGCGGGATGGCGAAGGCAATACCGCTGTAGTCACGGCTGATCGAAAGCGCGAAGCCTGTGAAAGCTGGCAGCAGCGGCGTGCTAAAGATCGTCCGCGCGATATTGATCGCCGCGGTGACCGGGGGTGGCAGGTCGGCCAGCGTCTGCCCGCCGATCAGCCCGCCGGAGAACGCGATCGCCACCAGCGCCAACACGGCCAGCCGCCCGGTCGCCGGAAGCACAATCGGCGCTAGCAGCGTCAGCAGCGCGCCCAGCAGCATCGCGTTCAGCAGCAGCGGCAGCGAGCCGAGCAGCCAGCCGCGCACATCCAGGCCCTGGATCGGGTTATACAGCGCCATAGCCAGGCTGATCAGCCCATAGATACCCCAGACGATCGCCTGCGCGGCCAGATAGAAGCCAAGCAGATACCCGCTACGACCAAGCCGGCGCACCAGCAAGAGGTAGCCCTGCGGTCGATCGCCCAGACCAAGCGCAGCCGAGGTAGAGTAAAACGTCAGCGCCAGCGCAAACAGGCCGGCGGTGGAAAAGAAATACTCCGGCAATGGCGAGGAAGTCCAGCGCCGCAAGAAGATATAGAAGAAGATCACGCCAGCCAGTAGTTCGACCAGGATGCGGCCGGATCGCACATATTCGACCAGTGTGAAACTGGTAAAGCGAAGTGTTCGGGTAAGCATATTCATACGCGTAATAGTAAAACGTAAAGCGTCATGATACGCCTTACACTTTATGTTTCGGACTCCGGTTCGTGCTTCTCAAGATTAGGGTTTTGTTCCTGCTTGAGCAGTTCGCGCAGCAGCGTGTCGCCGCTGCCGGATCGTGCGGGCGGGGTTACGTCAGTGCTTTCGAGCACGCGTGTGATGGCATCTGGATGCCCGGGCGGGGCGAACATACCATGCGGCGGAGCGGCGGCCGGCAACTCTGCCGGCTCTCCGCGGACGATCCGCATATAGATATCTTCGAGCGGGCGACCCTGGGGCTCCAGTGCGATAATCGGCGCGTCGGCGTCGAGCAGTACGCGCAGCACCTGCGCCTGAAGTGCGGGGGTGCTCGGTTGCAGGGCGATCTCACGGCCAGTGCAGCGCACTGCTGGCGAGATTCGCTGGAGCCGCTCGATCAGATCCGCCGATAGATCCGCAACCTTGATCAACACGCTGCGTCCAGGCGCGCGCAGCGACTGCACATCGATCTCGGCCGCCAGCTTGCCGGCAAATAGAATACCGACCGTGTCGCATAGCAACTCGATTTCATCAAGAAAATGCGTAGCCAGGAAGATCGTATGATTGCGGCCGCGCACATCGGCCAGCAGATCGAGCATCTCGCGCTGTCCTGCCGGATCGAGACCCGATGTTGGTTCGTCGATCAGCAACATATCCGGGTCGGACAGCAGCGCCTGCGCGATCCCAAGCCGCTGGAGCATACCTTTCGAGTAGGTCGCCAGCCGGCGGTCGGCAGCCTCGAGCAGGCCAACCGCGCCAAGCTCCTGCTCGACGCGCGCGTTCAGACCCGACCCGCCCAGATCGCTGAACTGGCCGAGGTAGCGCAGATACTCACGGCCGCTGTAGCGCAAATGGTAGCGCAGCCGCTCTGGCAAGTAGCCGATCCGGCCGCGCACCTGCTCCAGATCCTGCTGGCCGAACACCCGCAGCGTGCCGCCTGTCGGCTTGAGAAAGCCCAACAGCAGGTGGATCAGCGTGGACTTGCCGGCCCCGTTCGGGCCAAGCAGACCATACACTTGGCCTTGCGGCACACGTAGATTCAAGCCGTTCAGCACCGGCAGGCCATCATAGGATTTATGCAGGTTTTCGATTTCGATTGCGTACATAAGACAGACCAAAGACCAAAAACCAATTCAAGCGGCGGCGGACGAGATAAATAATTGGTCTTTCGTCTTTTGTCCTTGGTCCTTTGCCTCTAGATGAATATTAAATACACCAGCCCGACCAGTGCCAGCGGCAGCGCGCGCCACCAGCACCAGCGCAGCGCGGCTGGCAGCGTCAGGCGCGGCAGCATGCCTGCGACACGGTTCAGCAACAGCACGATCACCACGAACAGACCCCCGATCAGCAGCAGCGCGATCCAAGGCTGAATCAGGCCCGGTGGCACTGAGGCGACGATCAGCGCAGCCAACAATGCTGCCCCGCGCGCCGTGCGTGCAAAGCGTACCAGAGCAGCAGTGGCTTCGTCAAGTCCCTCTTCCGCGCCGGCCGCATTCAGGCTGCGCTCCGCGCCGAACGGACCAGCGCCGATCGCGGCCGGCAGCGCCAGCAGCCCCGCCAGCGCCACCAGAGCACGCCCTGGAATGGCGCTCGCCGCCCATCCAGCGCCGGCCCACAGCGCAGCCCCGAGCGCCAGCCAGACCACGCAGCGCCCGGCGACGCTCATCTGAGCTTCACGGATGGCTGCGCGCTGGCCAAGCGGGGAAGTGGCCAATAGCCCCGGCAGCACAGGCAGCAGGAATGCCCCCTCCAGCGCCGCCCCGATCGCGATCGGGCTGCCGACCAGGGGCCAGCCCGCATCCAAGTGCAGTGGCCAAGGTAAGAGAGCCAGCGCCAGCGCCGCCAGCACAACGCTTGCCAGGCCGGACAGCGCATCGAAGCTGCCCCAGACTGTGCCACGCAGCCACCCAACGTGAACGCGCCCCTCGGTCAGCCATCCGAACACCAGCGTCAGCACGAGCACCAAGGCCAGGCCAGGGTAGAGCAATAATGCGAGTGCGAGATTCGCCACCGACATCTCCTTAAGGATCTGACAAGGTGACAAGATGACAAGATGACAATCGTCTCGATCGCCTTGTCATCTCGTCACCCTGCCATCTTGTCACTTTTTACGAGCCGCTTGATCGCCTCGACGATTGCACCTGGCGCGGGCGGGCAGCCTTCGAGCAAGCGTGCCTTGACCTGGGAAAGCTCGGCGACACCGCCGCGTCCAAACGGATGGCCGTCGATCGCGCAGCGACCAACCGCCAGCAGCGGTATGCGGCCGCCCAACTCACTCCAGAGCGCCAGAAACGCGGGCCGGCTGCTTGTGGTCAGCGGCCCGGTCAGCAGCAGCGCGTCGGCAGTATGCGGGCTATCGGCCCAGGACAGTTCGCGGCTGTGAGCGACTGCCGCCTCGATCTCGACATCGCAACCGCCACAGGACCCCGTGTTGATGCGGTAGACTTTGATCATAGCAGGTATATGAGATGAGAGACCAAAGACGAAGTTGTCTCTATTTCATGCCTCTTTCGTCCTTGGTCCCTGGCCCTTGGTCATAGAGGCTGAATAAACGTCAGCCCGCGAATCGCCTCGTTGATCGTCGCCAGCAGCGGCTGCGGGTAGAGGCCGATTCCGAGGCACAGCGCCAGCAGCACCACGGTCAGCACCGCCATGCCGCGCGGCTCGGGCTCCAATCGCCGGTCGACAGGGCGATCCAGTACCGTTGCTGCAAGCAGATGCGGCGCTTCCTCCGCCATCTCCTCGGCCGGCCCAAGTAGCCGCTCGCGTGCCAGGCGCAGCAGCGCAAACAGGGCCAGCGCGGTAGCGAGCAGCAGCAGCGCCAAATACGGCCCACCGCGCCGCGCCGCCGCCTCATACAGCAGCAGCTTGCCTGCAAAACCGTTGAAGGGTGGCAGGCCCAGCAGCGCAAGGCCGCCGCAGAGCAGGCCCGTCCCGGCGACCGGCCAGCGCCATAGCAGGTCGCGCCGGACAACGTTCGGCGGGCGTCCGTCGGGCCGCTCGAGCAGGCCAACGCTGAGAAACAGCAGCAGCACGATGATCGTTTGATTCAGCGCTTCGAACAGCGCCCCGGCCACGCCCACACTATCAAGGGTCGCAAGCCCGAACAAAATCATGCCCGCGTTATACACCACCAGGTAGCCCATCGTCCGCCGCAGGCCGATCTGCGCCAGCGCCAGCAGGCCGCCCAGCAGCGCCGTCACAACGCCGATCGCCATGAGCAGCATCGTGCCGCGTGCGTTTTCACCACCGCCAATTACTTCGACCGGGTAGAAGAAGAATTGGATCGACTCGATCAAGAACAGCAGCGTAGCCGCGTTCACCACCGCCACGATCAACACTGTGACCATTGGCGCCGCGTCCTCGGCCAGGTCGGGCAGCCACGAATGGAACGGCACGATCGCCATGCGTAGGCCAAAACCAATCACGATCAGCGACAAGATCAGGTGCGCCGGCGATGGCCGGCCGGGCGTGACATCTGGCCTATAGATGCTGACCAATACAAACGCGAGATACATGATCACACCAGCGATCACGATCAGCACCAGATATTTCAGCGCAGTCGCCAGCGTCGTGCGCTGGACCAACGCCGAGCTGCCAGTGGGCAAATCCACAATCGCCAGCACGGCCAGCAGCCCGGTGCTGCCGAGCAGCAGCGAGGCGGTGTACTGCTCCTGCAACAGCAGCAGCGTGGTGCTGCACAGCCCCAGAATCATCAGCGCGACTGGCACGAACTGCTCGCCGTGCGGTACGCTCCAGGTTGCCAGGAACACCAGCGCGCCAACAGCTAGAAATGTCAGCAGAAACAGGCGACCGAGCGGGTCAAGGTTCAGAGTCAGGCCGAGCAGACGCGCGGGCTGATCGAGCGGCAAGCTCACCACAAGCGCGATCTGCACCAGCATAGTCACGACCGCACCAAGGATGACCAGCCGGGTCTGCTTTCTCAGCACAAAACAGCTGGCCGCCATGGCAACGGGGAAGAAGATTAAGAGCAAGTAGGTCATAGAGTAGTCATGCGTAGTGCGTCTTAGGTAGTGCGCCCCTCCGCGCAGGTGTTGGGTATTGGGTGTTGGAATTGTGGCGCTGCAAAGCCCAATACCCAACACCCAATACCTAAGATGCACTACGCACTACGAAATACGTTTAGCGCTTTTATACAATTCATTCAGATCGAGCGTTTTCAGACGGCCGTACAGCAGGCCGCTCAGGTATGCCACCGCCAGCGCCAGGGTGATCGTCACCAGGCCAAGCAGCGCCAACGGAAACACCTGGACTGTACTGGATATCGCGGTGTACAGCACATCGACGCTGCTGGCGCACAGCAGCAGCCCCAGCCCAACCTTGAGCAGATCGCCGGCCACGACCATGGTGAACAGGCCGATCAATCCCAGCCAATACCAGACGAAATCGATCGTATTGGTGTTGCCGATCGGGTAGAGCCGTGGCAGCGCCACACTAGCCAGCGCCGCCAGCGCCAGAGTCCAGAACGGCACCACATAATCGGCCAGGCGCAGAGGCTCCGCGGCGCGCTGACGCTGCGCGCGGCGCGCGGCGCGGCGCAGCTCGGCCAGCGAGAACTCATCCAGATCCTCCAGGTTATATTCGCGCGAAAATGTGAGCGCAGTGATCGCCAGAATCGCGGTCGCCGCGACACCGCTGATCAGCTTTACCAATACCGTGGTGCTGATGGCGAAACTCCCAAGCTGTAAATCGGGCAACAGAAACTGTTGCTGCGCGAGAAAAATGGCGACGCAGATATAGTTCACCAGCAGCGCCGGCACAGTTATCCGCCAGTCGCGCAGCAGCACGATCAGCGCGCCCGAGAGCGCGATCAAGATCACCGGCCAGTTGATGTCGCTCAAGCTCATAATCCGCTCCCGCCGCATCATTTCATTGGATAAACAACATGATGATCAGAATCACCGCGATCAGCAGGCCGGCTAGGTAGTAGCGCTGCTCGAACAGCGCCATCCCGCGGCGCAGGCCGCGGCTGAGCGCCAGCAGCGCATGCCATGCGCTCGCGAACACTTCAGCCGGGATGGCCAGCCAGGCCAGGCCGCGCAGGCTCTCGCCAAGCGCCCAGGGCATAGCCACTCCACCTTGTTGCGGTTGTGTATCAAACGGCACACAGCGGCGCAGGTGCGCCAACCAGGGCAGCGCAAGCAGCAACAGAGCTGCAAATGCGCATACGATCTGTATCGGCAGGCTAGGGAGTACCGGCGTAGCAGCGCCACGCGCCACATCATCCTGAAGGCCCGCGAGCCAGCCGATCCAGGCCAGCTCCGGCGCAGCGCCCAGGATCAGCAGCGGCGCAGCTGCAGCCAGGCCCACGAACATCACCGCACTTGGCCGGCTGGCCGATGCCGGCTGTTGCTCGGGCGCGCCGGGGAGGGCGCGGCGCCAGAATAGCGCTAATGGCGCGACCCAGGCCAACCCAAGCAGCGCACTCGCGGCCAGCACGATCGGCGTGGCCCACGGCGCGGCCTGGGCCAGCTCGTCAAATAGCCAGCGGCGCGTCCACAGACCCCATGTGCCGGGCAAGCCAACAGCGGACGCGGCGCCAGCTAGCAGCACCAGCCCTGACAGCCGGAGCGGCTCGCGCAGCCCGATCGCGGCCAGGTCGTCGGTACCGGCGCGCCGCTCCAGCACTGCACATGCGAGGTAGCAGGCGATCGTCGCTATCGCGCAGTTCGCCAGCAGGGCTGCGGCAACCACCGGCGGTGCGGCCGATTCTTGCGCGGCGCTTGCGCCAGTGTGTGCGAGCGCCAGCAACACCAGCCCAACCTGGGCGCCGAACTGCCAGCCGATCAGGCGCCGCAGCCGCGTGGCGCCGAGCGCGCCAGCCGCGCAGCTCAGCAGAGTCGCCAAGCCCAGCAGCGTTAGCGCGACCCGCCAGCTGGGCGGCAGCGCGGCACCCTGGCCGGCGGCGAAGCGGATCAGCCAGTAGCCGCCCAGCAGCGGAAGGGCGGGCGCCAGCAGCACTCCGGCCAGCGCGGCAGGCGCCTCGGCCAGCGACTGCGTCGAGGTGTGGAACGGCAGCGCGCCAAGCGCCAGCATGCCCGCCACTATCCAGGCTGTCAGTGCAAGCGGCGTTGGCGCCGCTCCAACTGGAGCGACCAAAACCGCCAGCGCCGCCCCAAGCGCCAGCACCGCGCCACCCAACCCCGCCAGCAGCACGATGACTGGCGCGTCGGAGCTGGCCAGGGCGCCACTGGCGCGTAGCGCTAGAAAGGTCAGCAGCGCAGCCAGCGCCCATAGAAACGGCAGCAGCGCCGCGTCGCGGTTCGCCAGCCCCGCTACCACCGCGCACAGCGCCAGCAGCGCTGCTGCGAACAAGCCGCCGAAGCCGCGCACATTCGGCGGCACTGCCAGGGCTAGCACCAGCAGCGCCAGCCCGCCGCCGGCCAGCGCCAGCAGCCCGAAGCCCCAGTTCGCCGTGTCGAAAACTAGTGCAAGCGAAATCGTGCGCTTGTCTAGTGCCAGCCAGGTGTGGTCGATCAGCACCAGGGGCAGCAGGCCGCCCAGGCGCGCTGCCAGCAGCGCCGCGCCGCAGGCCAGCAAGGCGAGCGCGCCGCCCATGCCGAGCCAGCGCGCTGGAGTACGAAGGCTCAGCGCCAGGCAAAGTAGCGCCACGATCAGTGGTAGAGCGAAGATGAGTGCGAGCATTGCGTTATATAGAGAACAGGAGACAGGGGATAGGACATAGGTAATAGAGCCATCGCCCCGCGACCTGTAACCTGAAGCCTTTTACCTGCTCATCGTTCGGCACACGCCGTGCAAGGGTCGATCGACGCGATAATTGCCACAACGTTGTCGATCAGAGCGCCCGAGAGCAACGTGCGCGCCAGCAGGCGATCGAGCTGACGCGGCGCGTCGATGCGCGCCCGTCTGATCCTGCGCCCGTCGCTTTCGATCCTATAGCGTATCAAGCCGCGCGGGCCTTCCACAACGCCGACGCCCTGCCCGGCCGGCAGCTCCTCCGGCAGCTCGCCGTGGCTCTCACCGTCGGGGAGATCTTTGAGCGCCTGATCGATGAGTTTGACGCTCTCATAGGCTTCCAGCAGCAGTAGCACCAGCCGCGCGTACACATCGCCGCCTTCCTGGGTGATCGGCTTAAAGGCTAGGTGCGCATAGCCGGCATACGGATGGTCGGAACGCGCGTCGCGCGCGATGCCCGAGGCGCGCGCCAGTGGCCCACGAACGCCGAACTGCTCGGCCGCGGCGCGCGGCAGCCCGCCAACCTCGATCGTACGGGCCAACAGCGCGCGCTGATCGATCAGGTCGTCGATAAAGCGGTATAGCCCACGGTTGATCTTTGGAAGCGCGACCAGCAGCGCCTCGCGATCCGACCCAACCAGATCGCGCCGCAGACCGCCCGGCACACACAAGTCAGGAATGACACGCGCACCGCTCAGCACCTGCTGCGTCTGCTGAGCCTGCTCACGCAGGCCATCGGCCTCACGCGCCCGCGCATCCATGCCCAGCGCGCGCAGCACAGCGGCCGCGGCGCGCGTATGCGAGGCGATCCGCTCTAGCTCGGCGGCAACACAGCGCAGTATGCCGGCACGCTGAGAGACCGTGATAGCGCAAAGCTGCTCAAGCGCCTGGCAGAACGCCAGCGAATGTGCGAACGAGCATGTGCCACAGATCCGGGTGACGAGATGGAGTGCCTGGGGTAAGGCTAGACGGGGTAGCCGCTCAGCGCAGCCACGCTCGTTGAAACCATCGGTATATTCGATATCGGCGACATGCTCGCCGTCCAGCTTCAGGACAAAGCGCTGTGGTCCGCGCCAAGCGGGATGAAATGGTCCCAGCGCCAGCGAGTAGCTCACGGCTCCTCCCAGTGCTCGCTTGTTCAGGCCGGCATTATACCATAGACATGGTTCTTGCCAGCTTACAGTGTGGGGCGAGGGTCTGGGGCGGGCTGCGCCCGCCCCAGACCCTCGCCCCACACTGTAAAGCGCATGGCAGCCAGTTGAGTCATTGACACGAGTTACGCGGTGGGGGTTCGGGGGCGGTTGCACCGCCCCGAGATCTCCCCTTTTTTGGCTGGTCTCGGCCACATTCGTGGCCGAGACCAGCAAAAAAGGCGATTTTGGAGGGACGCAGTCCCTCCAAACCTCCCTGCAAACGCTGACTGCGTAAGTCGTGTCATTGATAGGAGTTACGCGGTCGCCTCAGAGCGGGAGGTTTGGAGGGCCCGCCTACCCTCTGGGTGCCCCTCCAAGAATCTTGTCTTCTCGCCCACTGCGGCGACACCCAGAGAGTACCCGGCCGCCGCAGTGGGCGAGAAAAAAGAAGACCTTGGGGAGGCAGAGCCTCCCCAAACCCCTCCACCGCGTAAGTCGTGTTATTGATAGGTCGGCGGCGGGCCGTAGCTGGGCGGGATCGGCGGCTGCGCGGTGGCGCCAACTTGGACGATTGTCTGGCCGAGCGCATAACCAATCACGCATTGAGCGTAGAAAGACGTGAACAGCACACCCACACCACAAGCAATCGCGCCAAGACTACCGACAAAACCAGCCAAGATGCCTACCACCAAAAGTATGAACCAGGGTGCCAGATCAGCGCGAACATTGGCGATGACGTCGCTGAACTTAAACGCTTCACTCAGGCTATTGGTGGAAAGATAGCGGCCAATCGCAGGATATGAGAGCAGCGCCGACAATAGCCCCACGACGACGATCAAGGGTATCAGGCATGTTCCCAGCAAACCAATACCTGCTCCAGCCCCCTCGCTGCGCTGGCTGGCCGCCGCACTAGCTGAGACAACTGTGCAGGCGAAGATACCAGCGAGAATCACCGCCGGAAGTGAATACACGAACTGGATTACGAAGGCGTATAACCCTCGCATTATGTGATCGCCAAACTCACTCCAGGCTGGCAATGGCCGAGGATTCCCTTGGATCACATTTTGTGCGACCTTAAGAGAGTAGCCGATCACAGCTAGCTGACCGATAAGCGGGATTAAGAAGATCAACCCACCAATCAATACCTTGCTGACCCATTCCTCATCCTCGAACACGAAGCCAAAGGCTTTACCGATGTCCATCAGACGCCCTCCTTTTGTTGAGGCTACTATGAGGCGATCTCACGTCCAGCGCGCCGCGCTATCGGCCGCGACATACAGCTGTATCACCGCCAGACGCGCATAGCACAGCGCGCTGAGCGCGAGCCAGAGCGGCAGCAAGGCAAGCGGCCAGCCCACCAACCAGCTGGCCGCAAACAGCAGCAGCGCCGGCAGATAGGCCGGCAGCGATTGAAGCCGCGCGCGGGCGTAGATGGCCCGCGCCGCCCTCCGGCGCGCCTCACGCAGTGGGCGCGCGCTCAGCGCATCTTCGATATGCCCACCCTCGGCGTACATCAGCCGGCCGATCGGCGCCACACCCGTGGCGAACATCGCCAGCTCGTACAGCAGCAGCGCCGCCAGGCCGGCCGGGGCCAGCCATGCCGCCCACCCGACTCCGGCGATCGCCAGGATGCCCCCGGCGCACAGAAACAGCAGCCCAAACCCGAATACCGGCAACACGAAGAATAGGATGTCGATCAGCGCAGCCAGCAGCCCGATCACGTAGCGATTGGCCCAATCGTTCCAGCGCGGCAGCGGCGTCGCGAAGCCGTTGCGCGTATTCTCGAGACTCTCCATCTCGAACCCGGCGACCCACGGGTAGCCGACGATCGTGCCCATCAGCGCGCCGCCGATCAGAACGCTACGCCACCAGTGCGGGTCGCGGTGGATGGTAGAGAGAGCGGTGCGTAGCATCATACAGGACTGAGGACTGAGGACCGAGGACTGAGTATTAAGAAGACTCAATCCTCGGTCCTCAGTCCTCACCACTCAGGTAGCGCCGCACCAGATCGAGCGCCAGCGTTCCGGCGAACTCCCAACCCTCGTCGAGCCGAAGATCGTAACGGCGCGACGCCTCCGACATGCCGTCGCGGTGCGCGAGCGCCACGAACACCGCTGTAAAGCCATCCGTTCCCGGAGCGGTGGCGGGCTGCACCCCGAGCGCCAGATCCGAGCGCCAGCGGTCACGCACGGAGAGCGCGCCGGACCGCGCCAGGCTCTGGGCTGCCGCATCATCGGCTGGGCGGTCGAGCGGGTGGATGATCGCGCCGCGCAAGGTTTCGCGGCCAGGGGCGG
>DATFXE010000303.1:0-7057 GCA_035258585.1 Roseiflexaceae bacterium
TTACTGAGCGCTGCACAAATAGCTAAACTTTGTGGTGGGGTGTGGGGCGGCTTCGCCGCCCCACACCCCACCACTGGGGAGGTCTGGAGGGCCTTCGGCCCTCCAGACCTCCCCAGCAGCCATCTTTAGCTGCTTATGCAGTGGTCAATATCTACTGATATGTGCATTGATTCGGCATATTTGGTGGGGGTGCGGGGGCGGCCGTGCCCACACCCAGAGGGTAGTCGGGCCCCTCCAGACCTCCCCAGAAAAATATTCCGTGTCCATATACAGATCAGTAACAGGACACAGGAGGCTATACATGAAAGGCGTCGTCGTCACAGGCGTTTCGACCGGCATCGGCTGGGGAACCGCCAAGGTATTGATTCGCCATGGGATCCATGTTTTTGGCAGTGTTCGGAAGCAGGGCGATGCCGAGAGGCTCGCAGCTGAATTTGGCGCCGCTTTCACCCCACTGCTGTTCGACGTCACCGACGAGATGGCCGTCCAGGCGGCCGCGCAGCTGGTGCGCGAGCGGCTTGGCGGCGAAACATTGTTTGGGTTAGTCAACAACGCCGGTATCGCCACGGCAGGGCCGCTTATGCACCAACCGATCGAAGAGATTCGCTACCAGATCGAAGTCAATCTGATCGGCCAGTTGATCGTCACGCGCGGATTCCTGCCCCTGCTTGGCACGGATCGCTCGCTGCGGGGCAAGCCGGGTCGGATCGTGAATGTCAGCTCCGCTGGCGGGAAGATCGCCGCGCCGTTCATCGGCGCCTACGCCGCCTCCAAACACGCCTTGGAGGGCCTGTCGGAGAGTCTACGCCGCGAGCTGCTGCTCTACGGTATCGATGTGATCATCGTCGGTCCGGGTGCGGTGGCGACGCCGATCTGGGATAAAGCTGAGCAGATCGACGTTTCGGCCTACGCGCAGACCGACTACGCGGAGATTCTCAGGCGTTTCAGTACGTATTTTGTGGGCGAGGGCCGCAAGGGATTTCCGCCCGAGCGGATCGGCGAGACCATTCTCCAGGCGCTGACATCTCCATCACCGCGAGTCCGCTACGCGGTCGTTCCGCAGCACTTCAGAAATTGGACGCTGCCTATGGTATTGCCGCGGCGTTGGATCGACGCCACCATCGCGCGTGGCCTGGGACTGACGCAGAGACGAGCCAATGGAGGTGGCTGAGTGCCGCCTCGAAAGGCATGCTAGAATAGATTAGGACTTACGCAGTTGGCGTTTTAGCGGGGGTCACCCAGAGGGTAGATGGGGCCGCAAGCCCCAAGAACCTTCTTTTCCGCCCACCCCTGGCGGCAAAGCCGCCAGGGGTGGGCGGAAAGAGGAGTTCTTTGGAGGGCAAAGCCCTCCAAACCTCCCAACTGTGTAACTCCTATAGATCTACGATTGAACATTTCTCCTGCTGTACATCCAGGGCTACTACTCTGTTCTGGCGGCGCAGCGTCGTGGCATGGAACAACGGCGGCGACAGCGCGATTCTGCGCGACGCGCAGGGCGTGGAAGTAGGGCGGTTTAGCTATCCATAAGTTGGGAGATGGGGTTGGGGAGACGAACCTGTCCCCTGTACTCCCTCCAGACCTCCCCAGTAGCCATCTTTAGCTGCTTATGCAGCGGTCAATAATATAGTGCTTGACAGCTGGATCGCCTGCGTGGTATCGTATCGCATTTCTGCCGGTGGTGCTGAAGTATTTGGGGGGCAGCTATGAACTACCTCACCGGCGCAACGTTAGGCTCGTATACCATACTCGAGCGAATCGGCGGCGGCGGTATGGCAACGGTCTACAAGGCATACCAGCCGGCAATAGATCGTTTCGTCGCGCTGAAGGTAGTGCGCGTCGATATCGCTGCGGAGCCGCAATTCCGCGAACGCTTCAACCGTGAAGCGCGCACGATCGCTCGCCTGGAGCATCGCTACATCCTCCCAGTCTACGATTTTGGCGAAGCAGAGGGTGTCCCCTATTTGGTGATGCGCTATACCGACGGCGGAACGTTGCACGACGTGATCGGGCGCGGGCCGCTATCCCCGCAACGCACCATTCGTTATATCACCCAGGTCGTCGAGGCGCTGGCGTACACGCACGCTCGCAATGTCATCCATCGTGATATCAAGCCGGCAAATATCCTGCTTAGCCCTGACGATCATGTGTTGCTGACCGATTTCGGTATCGCCAAGATGATCGCCAGCGCCACCGCGATGACCGCCACAGGCTTGGCGCTCGGCACGCCCTGCTATATGGCGCCGGAGCAAGTGCTCGGCCAGCCGGTTGATGCCCGTACCGACATCTACGCGCTGGGGATCGTGCTGTATGAATGCTTGATCGGGGAGCCGCCCTTCGTCGCCGAAACGCCCTGGGCGGTGCTGAATATGCAGGTGCGCGATCCCCTGCCGCCGCTGCGTGCGGCCAACCCCGCGATCGGCGAGGCGTTGGAGCAGGCCCTCCTCACAGCGACGAATAAAGACCCCGCTGATCGCTTTCAGAGTATCGAGGAATTCGCGGCGGCGCTCAATTTCATATGGGAGGGCGATGGGTTGGGTGGCGCCGCGCCACATCCCACACCACCAGGCACGCCGCATACGATCCTGCTGCCCGAGGTGGCGCAACCCATGTCGCCGGCCGCGCCGCGGATCGCTACACCAACGCCGCTGGCGCTGGCTGCCGCTGATCCGCCCGGCGCCGCGCCGCTGGTGGCTTCGTCGCCACCCGCCGCTGAGCAGGGCACAGCCACACCGTTGGCGGCCGAGCCATCTTCGGCTACGCCGCTCACCTCTGCGCCGCTGGCAGCGGCCGATTCATTCGCGGCCACACCACGCACAGCCGCAGCGCCGGCCGCCATGCGGCGCCGCATTCCGATCTGGGCCTGGGGCGGCCTGGCTATCGTGGTCGCACTGATTGCCGTGGTTCTGCTCAATAGTCAGATCTTCAATCGGACCTTCATCACTGCTCCGGCGCCGCTGTTCGCCTACACCTTCGCGAATGGCAATGCGGATGACTGGAAACGAGATCCAAACGCATGGAGCGTGGTGAAGGACGTCAACGGCGCTTTTGTCTATGAGGGGCGCGCCCCGGCTAACAATAATGTGGGTACCACTCCGAAGGATTCCGACACGCCGGCAATGCAGACGCTGGCTAATTACGCCGTTGAGCTGCGGGCGCGCGTCGTTAAGTCGGTTGCTCGACAAGACGGTTCCCCTGATTTTTGGGTTGCGATTCGCGCGCATGCGGAGCCGGCACAGACCGGTGGCTGTGAATCGTATCAGTTTTTTTTACACATCCAGCGATAACGTTTTGCTCGCGCGTAATGGCGACGGAGCTTGTAGCTGGAGCGAGCTCGTCAGCCAACCCTACTCGCTCAACCCAAATACCTGGTACGCCATCCGCGCCGAAGCGCGGGGGTCGCATCTCAAGCTCTCGATCGAGGGCAAAACCGTGTTCGAGTACGACGACCCGAAACTGGCAAGCGGTTTCTTCTATCTGATAGTTAATAATGGCGCGACGGTGCGGTTCGCCGACATTCGCGTCGTCCCGACGGAATAACCGGCTTTGACCTGGCCAGACAACGAGACAGCGCGAATGGCAGAATCGCCTTCACCCGATCAGTCCCCAGAAGACAGCAACGTCGACCCGCGCAATAGCCTGAACGACCTGACTGGGCGTGAGTGGACCTACGCGCTGCGTTCGGTGCTGGCCACGCGCTACCCGACCAATGGCGAGGAGGGATACGCCCACGCGCTGCGCCGGGTGCATCCCTCGCCCAAGCCCCCGCAGCTGATGGCCGAGCTGATCCGTTTCTTCACCAAGGCGGGTGGGCGCGTGCTGGACCCGTTCGCTGGGGTAGGCGGCACGCTGCTGGCCTGCTCCATGGAGGGCCGGCAGGGTGTCGGCGTCGAGCTATCGCCGGAGTACGCCGAGGTCTACGCGCGCGTCTGCGCCGAGCTGGGGCTGGCGCCGCAGACGCTGCTTACCGGCGACGCGCGCAGATTGGCGGAATACCCCGAGGTTGCGAGCACGCCGTTCGATCTGCTGCTGACCGACCCGCCCTACGCACAGATGATGGCCAAGCCCAAGACCGGCGAGCGCAAAAAACAGGGCCGCGGCGACGCCACGCCCTTCACCCTCGACCCGGCCGATCTGGGCAATCTGAGGTATCGCGAATTTCTGACCGCACTGCGCGATGTGCTTGCGGCCGGCCTGCATCATCTGAAGCCGCGCGGCTATATGGTGTTGTTCTGCAAGGATATCCAGCCGACGCGCGAGCACCATAACATGTTGCATGCCGATATCGTTGAAGAGCTGCTGAAACTGCCCAACCTTTCGTATCGGGGCTACCGGATCTGGCATGATCTGGGCCAGAACCTCTATCCCTTCGGCTACCCGTTCGCCTTTGTCGCCAACCAGGTTCACCAGTTCATTCTGATCTTCCGTAAGGAGCTGGAGTAGCGCCCTCAGAGTCTGTTTGAAGAGTTCTAGAATGTGGGGGTTGGGGGCCTCTGGCCCCGAGATTTCATGAGTCATCCCGTATTTACCACGGTGACTGCGAGGGCGTGGCAATGCGCCGCAGCGCATTGCCACGCCCTCGCAGCCACAAAATAAAGCGGTCGCACGCGTTCCTTCGGGGCCGCTGCGCGGCCCCAAAGGAACGCGTGCGACCAGCAGATTGGAATACTGCGCCAGCAACGAATGGACGATTGTCGATAGCGCCATCGTCCATCGTCTATCGTCCATCGTCATAACGAGAAAGCCCCTTTCGCCGATTATCCTAGCGCCCGCCGACCGTGATCAGCGTGAAGCGCACGATTCGATCCTGCGCCAGCTCATTCTCGTCGACGCTGTTGGGGAAGCGCGAGTCGATCGTGCCGATAATCAGCCGGTTCGGGTCGATCCCCTGGCTGCTCAGGAACTGCGCCAGGCTCTGGGCGCGCTCCTTGGCCACCTGGTCGACGTCGTCCTTGGTGAAACGCCCCTGCGGCCCAGGCCAGGCCGCGCTGCCCTCGATCTTGAGATACAGTCGCGAGGAGCGCAGTGCCGGCAGCACCTGCTCGATGATATCTTGGCTCGAGCGGATAGTCAGCCGCGAGCTCTCGGGCTCAAAGTTGATCTGCTCCAGCGGCAGCTTGGCCACCGGCTGGGCGCTCTGGAGATCCTGATCAGAGAGCTGCGGCAGCTCCACCCGCGCCGTGAGCACGAACGAGCTGTTGACCGGCGGCTTGCTCGACGCGAGTTGCTGCTGGCGCGCCGAGCTGAGCGCGAATGTGCTGTCCACGATCTTGGATAGGTCGATCGGCGCCGGCTGCTGGCCGGCCTGCGCCCAGACCTCCTGCGCCACCCCGACGCGGCTCATCAGCAGCTCGGGCGACTGGAACGCAATCTGATTAACGCCCAGCGTCGCCTGGGCCAGATGTTCGAGCGAAGTATTGAGATCGCCCGGCTTCTCGATGTAGGTCCAATCCGGGTGTCCCCAATCCATAATCGCCTTCTCGGCGCCATTCGGATTGTCGGTCATCATCTTGAGCGCCTCGAACCAGGCATCGTGGAAGGCCTGCAACGCCTCGGGCTTGTTCTTGCGGGCCACTTGGGAGGAGACCAGCACATCCAGAATCGCGCGCAGCTTATCGGAGGCCACAATCACTTTCGCGCCCTTGGCCTCGGCGTCGAGCACATTTGGCTCCCAGGCCGAGAGTGCGTCGGCCTGGCCGTTGATATAGGCCTTAACTGCATTGTCGGTGTTCTCTTGCGGCAGCAGCGTGACGTCCTGTGGCGTCATGCCAGCCAGCTTGAGCGCATAATACAGCATATATTCGCTGACGCTGCCCTTGCTGAAGGCGATCTTCTTACCTTTGAGATCGTTGATCGACGTGATTTCAGGCCGGCCGACGATCTTGTCTGCGCCAGCGCTCTCGTCGATCAAGCCGGTGATCGACCCGACATCCGGGCTGGCGGCCCGCGCGAACCCATCCAGCGTACTGGCTAACACATCATACTCGCCGCTCTTGAGCTTGGCCCAGCGCTGATCCTCCGTCACGTCGTTCATGCCGTCGAAGCCAAAGGGCACTAGCGCCAGGTCATATCCGCGCTTCTTCAGCAAACCTCGGGTATCCATAATAATGCCAGGGTAGTAGGTAGCGAAGGCGTCGAAGGCAAATGTCACGGTGCCTTTGCTCGGCGGCGCTGGCGCTGCGGTCGGCACGCCCGGCGCGGCCTGGGTTGGCTTCGGGGCCACAGCGGGCGCGGCTGTCGGATTGATCGCCGCGACCTGTTGGGCCGGCACGGTCGGCGTGATGTCGGCGGCCGGCTCCTGACCAGGCAGGCCGCAGGCGGCAAGCAGCAGGCCGGCCGTTACGATCAGTGAAAATGCACGAGTGAGATGCATGGCCGCTCCTTTTGTGATGGTGGTGGGTTGGGATCATCGCCGATGGTGGTGCCGTGCTAGGCCGCCGCGCATCCAGCGTATTACTTTCTCTTGGTAAACGAATGGTTGCGCAGGGGAGATACGCATGACCGCAAGACATGCATCTGTTGTAAGCATTCTGCAATGTTGCGCGCACAGCGTAATCCGCGTCGACGTGATAGCTGGTATACTACTCAGGGAATCGAAGTCTCTCAATCATTCCTATTCGCGCAGTCCGTAGTGCGTGTAAGGGCTACGTACTACGCACTATGAACTAGTAATGGTATTGCCATGCACTACATACCCGGCGCGCTCCATATGCACACCACCTACTCCGACGGCAGCGGCTCGGTGGAAGATCTGGCGCGGGCGGCGCGCGCCGCCGGCTTGCGCTGGATCATCATCACCGACCACGACACGCTCGCCGGCCAGCAGTATGAGGGCTGGATCGATGGCGTGCTGGTGATCATCGATCACGAGATCACGCCCGACCACAACCACTTCCTGGCGCTGAACGTCGACGAGGTGATCGACAACACGCTGGCGCCGCAGGATTTTGTAGAGGCGGTGTATGCGCGCGGCGGCTTTGGGATCATCGCGCACCCCGACGAGCGCGTGCGCAACGACTTCAAAGATATCTACCGCTGGGACGATTGGGACGTGGATGGG